>CALKXD010000018.1 GCA_938003855.1 uncultured Granulosicoccaceae bacterium
TATCTACAGCGGCAATCAGCACTTGTAACACCGCGCTGCCCTGCCCGTTCTGCAGAGACAGTTCCAATCAGTATTCGCTGAGCATTTCGACGAATCGTTATGCGCTTTTTTAACGCGCCCCGGGGCTGACCGAATAACACCGTCAATTGGAGTTATTGTTGACAATCAGTCCCGCCAATGAGAATCTTGAAAACGGTCATCCAAATATTGTGTTCCAGTAATAGTAGGGTCCGTTTTATCGACAGTCCGCCTATTGGCGGTCCAATTTGCACCAAAAATAGAGAGGAATCCAGTGAACAGAAAGAGCATTAACATTGCAATGGGTGTGGTCGCGCTTGCATTCGCGGCTACTACCACAGCTCAGGCCGCCACCACCGCATGCCTGATCACTAAAACCGAAAGCAACCCTTTTTTCGTCAAGATGAAAGAAGGTGCACAGGCGAAGGCTGAAGAGCTCGGTGTCACACTTAAGACCTATTCAGGCAAATTCGATACTGATAACGAATCACAGGTTGCCGCCATCGAAACCTGCATCGTTGACGGCGCCAAAGGCATTTTAATCACACCGTCTATTCCTGATGCCATTATTGGCACCATTCAACAGGCACGGGATGCCGGCCTGCTGGTTATTGCGCTTGATACTCCGTTAGATCCCATCGATGCCGCCGACTCTACCTTTGCCACTGATAACTTTCTAGCCGGTGAGTTAATCGGTCAGTGGGCAAAAGCCACTATGGGTGATGGCGCTAAAGACGCTAAAATCGGTCTGCTGAATATCAATGTGGCACAGCCCACCGTTGGTGTACTGCGTAACCAGGGTTTTCTGCAAGGCTTTGGCATTGAGCTGGGCGATCCCAAAAAATGGGGTGACGAAACCGATCCGCGTATCGTCGGACACGACGTGTCGGAAGGCAATGAAGAAGGCGGTCGCAAGGCAATGGAAAACCTGCTCGCTATAGATCCGATGATCAACATGGTTTACACACTCAATGAACCGGCAGCGGCTGGCGCGTACGAAGCACTGAAAGCCGTTGGTCGTGAAAACGATGTTCTGATTGTCTCTGTCGATGGAGGCTGCCCCGGTGTCAAGAACGTCGCTGAAGGCGTGATCGGTGCGACCTCTCAGCAATACCCGCTTCTGATGGCGGCACTTGGCGTCGAGGCAATTGCCGCGTGGGCGAAAGATGGTACAAAGCCTGAAAACACTCCCGGTAAAAACTTCTACGACACCGGCGTTTCGCTAATCACTGACAAACCTGCAGAAGGCGTTGATTCAATCGACTCCAAAAAGGGCACGGACTTGTGCTGGGGTTAATACCGGCAACGCTGTCCCCTGTTGATTGCTTATTCACCGTGATCAACAATCAATAATTAAAAGGGTAACCATTTGCCTGGTTGCCCTTTTTTTATTCCCGCTTCACTACGATCTGGCAAATCGTCCATTAATCTAATAATTCGAGCACCGAGCTAGTGGCCGAAACACCAAGCACTGATTTCGAAAGCAGTCTGAATAAAAGCGACAATGACGTCGTCTCGTTTGATCACGGGAAAAAAACCTTTGTCGGCCATGTCCAGCACTGGCTGCACAAAATGCCGTCTGCAGTTCCACTTATCGTATTGGTGGTATCGACTGCGGTATTCGGGCTATTGCTCGGTGGTAAATTCTTTTCCCCTTTTGCACTGACACTGATACTTCAGCAGGTATGGATCGTTGGTATCGTCGGTGCTGCCCAGACGCTGGTGATACTGACGGCGGGCATCGATTTATCCGTCGGCGCAATTATGGTGTTGTCCTCTGTGGTTATGGGGCAATGCGTATTTCGCTACGGTCTTCCTGCAGAAATGGCCATTTTATGCGGCTTGTCGGTGGGGGCATTTTGCGGTTACATCAATGGAATTCTGGTGGCTTATGTTCGACTGCCGCCTTTTATTGTTACGCTAGGTATGTGGCAGATCATTCTCGCTTCTAACTTTCTTTACTCTGCCAATGAGACTGTCAGAAGCCAGGACATCTCCCAGCACGCACCACTGCTGCAATTTTTTGGCGAGAAAATAAAAGTAGGCAGCGCCGTGTTCACCTACGGGGTTATCGCGCTGGTCCTAATTATTCTTCTACTGAACTACCTTCTCAACCACACCGCCTGGGGGCGGCATGTCTACGCCATTGGCGACGACCCGGAGGCCGCTGAGCTATCCGGTGTACGGGTCAAGCAGACACTGGTGTCTGTTTACGTACTGGCCGGATTCCTGTGTGCCATCGCCGGCTGGATGCTGGTGGGTCGAATCGGTTCTATATCACCCACCGCCGGTCAGTTAGCCAATATTGAGTCGATAACCGCAGTCGTGATCGGAGGGATATCACTGTTCGGCGGGCGCGGCTCTATTCTGGGGATGTTCTTCGGTGCACTGATCGTGGGGGTTTTCTCGCTTGGCCTGCGTCTACTTGGTATGGACCCGCAATGGACCTACCTGTTGATCGGCGTGCTGATCATTTCCGCCGTAGCAATAGACAACTGGATACGCAGGGTAGCAGCATGACCAAACCACTACTCAAGGTCCGGAATCTGGTTAAGCGCTACGGCCGCGTGACCGCGCTGGACAATGCGGACTTCGACTTACTGCCTAATGAAATCCTCGGTGTGATCGGGGACAACGGCGCGGGCAAATCAACGCTGATCAAAGCCATATCCGGCGCCGTTAAACCAGACAGTGGCAGCATCGAGCTGGACGGACAACAGGTTAACTTTCACTCACCAATGGAAGCCAAGCGCGCCGGCATTGAAACGGTCTACCAGAACCTGGCGCTATCTCCTTCGCTCTCTATCGCTGACAACCTGTTCATGGGTCGGGAAGTCCGGAAAAAAGGCTTTGCAGGAAAGTATCTGCGCAAGCTTGATCGAACCTACATGGAGGATTTTGCCCGGGAAAAATTATCTGAACTTGGCCTGCTAACTATTCAGAACATCAATCAGGCCGTCGAGACCTTATCGGGCGGGCAAAGACAGGGCGTAGCAGTAGCGCGAGCCGCGGCTTTCGGGTCCAAGGTTATTATTATGGACGAGCCAACAGCGGCTCTGGGCGTGAAGGAATCCCGTCGGGTTCTTGAACTGATTCAGGATGTAAAATCCCGCGGCATGCCCATTGTGCTCATCTCGCATAATATGCCGCACGTTTTTGAAGTCGCTGATCGAATACATATCCATCGACTCGGCAAGCGACTGTGCGTGATCAATCCGTCTGACTATAAAATGTCAGACGCTGTAGCGCTTATGACCGGTGCAAAAGAACCGCCACCCACTGAAGGCTAGCGCGCACAATACCGCGCCGGAACCTGACGATTTCTGATCGTCGGGGCACTCTAACGCGACCGGCGGGAATCGGCCCCCTCTATAAAATAAGCATCACCGTGAATCGCCTCAAACCAATCCAGACCAACATCGTGGTCGTTGGACGCTTGCAGTGGCTGCACCGGTGCGTCCTCCGTTTTATTGTCGCGATCAGCGGCCACACGGGATACAGTACTATCGTGCACGATTCCTTCAACGCTATTGGCCGGGACACGTTTCAGGGCCAGCAGGTTCGTCAGTCTGTTTTTTAGTGTGATCATTATCGTCACCCGTTTTGTCGCGTTATAGTATAACGGCAAACCTCACTAGACTGAACGATGAGCAGTGTTACACAATGTGCCATGACACAAAAACATGCGCTGGCTTCGGTACACACGGAATTCAAAGGTAATTTCTGACGGAAGACCTTGCTCGCCTGCTTCGCGACAGACTACCCTGCCGCCTCCATGCTTAGCAGCTGCTGACGCAGAGGTACTGATTCCGGCCGCACGCTGAGATACTCATTGACAAGAGCCAGCGCCATGTCGGGTTTTCCCGCTGCAGTCGCGCAAACGACCAGTAAAATGTCCAGCACATCCCGTTGCGCATTACTGCCACCCATTCGTGTGAACTGCGCCCGCGCAGCAGAAAGTATTTCACACGCAAGCGTATGGTTTCCGGTCTGGCGCGCCGCAAATACAGCCGCCAGTGGCACTGATAATCGCCCGGCCGCTTCAGCGTCAATCCAGGCTTTCAGGGCACCAATGTGTTGTCAGGCACCGATGTGTTGTATCCCACGCCGTGTGGCGCGACTGGCCAGCGCTTGCGCCCGACCATAGGCAATACGTGCATCCCCGACAAGAGACGCGGAGCGTGCAAACAGTAACAGGTAACCTCGAAGCACCCGGCCCATCGGGCATTCGGGGTCCTGCTCCAGTAGCTGATCAACCGATGCAAGAGTGCTTTAACGAAAGGTGAAATAATCGGTGATGGCATCCAGCAGCCTCCGGCCGGAGGCCTCTGAACTGACCGTCCAGTGAAGGCCCCGACTATCTTTCAGCAACATAGAGCACGGCATCTGCAGATGCCTGCCATTGTCGCCGCGACGAGATTCAACGTCCTGAAGACACTCATGAAAGCATGTCGATCAGAATTTTCAAGTGATCATTGGTGGCCTCGCTCAGGAAATCAAAGCCATCAGGTATTGCCCTATCGAGTGTGACAATACCGGTCACCAGCGCTTCAACCGGCAGGCGGCCGCTTTCTATCATCGCAACAAGCCTCGGCCCGGGGTGAAGTCATTCCCCCAACAGCCGATCATCCGCAGCCCTTTCTCGCAGACTTTAACAAGATCTACCGGCGTGTTGCCGGTCTTCAGCCACACAATAGCAACGTGCCCGGTCCGCTTCGTGGCATCGATACACAGGTTGAGGGCCGGGCAATGACCGGCACACTCGACCGGCGCACTCGACCGCCACATCAACACCGATTCCCTCATCGGTTTCATCTGCAATAGCGGACAAAACCTCGTTAGAGTCACCGCTAAACACGGTGAATTCGGCGAACTGTTCCAGTTTGGCAGTTCGCGCTTTGTTGGGTTCGTGGATAGTGATCTTCGATGCCCCCGCAGCACGTGCAGCCAATGCCGTCAGGGCTCCGATAGGTCCGACGCAGGTATTAAGCAGTGTCTGGCCGGCTGCAAACCGCGTTTCGTCAATCGCATTAATCGCAACTGCTGTCGGCTCCAGCGTTGCCCCCTGAATATCAGTAACGCTGTTCGGTAGCCTGACAAGGTTGTCGGCTGGCACCAACGCCCGCTGCCCCATACCACCCCAGTGCCATGTCAGACCGACAAGCCCCGTATTGGGACTGAACTGCCCTAGATTGTGCTGCGCGTAATAGTCACCCGGCATCATCAGGTGGGATAAAATTGCCACGCGGTCCCCCGGACTCACCGGACTCACCGCACTGACCTCTGGACCAACCTCAGCCACAACCGCCGAGAATTCATGACCCGGAATGATTGGTACGGCGGCACCCGATACCGGGTGCGGCGTCACAGGCAGTATGATCGAACCACTGTTGTCTTCATGAACATCGGTGCCACAAATACCACAATAGATTATGTCGAGCACTACATCAGCCCCCTTTGGCGACGACGGCTCGGCGACCTGATCAATCCGAAGGTCGCGTTGTTCATGAAATCCAAGCGCTTTCATAAAAAGCTCCGGTTCACTCTATTTCGCAAGGCTGGCATAGCCTGCGCTCCGTGACACGAACGGCCAACCCGCAAAGGGGGTCTCCGGCAAGCCCGTAACACCCAGACCTTTGTATCGCGAACACCATCCCGGCTTCTTTTTCCATCGGATATTTGTCGCCAAACGGACGCGCCATTGACGTGATATACGCTATATCGAGATTCGGCCCGCCAAACATGATGCTGGTCGTGGCAAGCACCGGCAGCCCGACCACTCGATCCAGACCGCCACGCGGATCGTAGCGCAACAATAGGCCCGCATAGACCTCAACCACCAGGACGCCACCTTCTGAATCAACCCTCATGCCATCCGGGTAGCCTTGAAAGTTTGCGAAAGAAGCAAGCACCCGGCGCGACTTTACCTTACCGGTTCCGATGTCATCGTCGTAGGCAAATAGTGTTTTCCGGAAGGAATCCGCGAAGTACATTGTGCGGCCGTCGGGGTTTGCTACACGGGTATCTTTTACAGGGAGATAGATTCGATCACGCAGAGATGTTACAGCACTTACCTATGCAAAACGCCGGGCCCCCAACCTGTAATACAGGTTAATGTAAAGGACATCAGGCTTGGGGCGTTAGTGCGACAGATCTAGAGTATTGAAAAAATACTGCTCTATAAATCTATAGTGCTGCTGGTAGCTACGCCCCAAGCTGGTAAGCTGCTGTTGCGGCACCAGATCAAACAATGCTGGAATCAAATACCGGACTGGCACCCGGCAAATAATTTCAGGGGCTAGTACTGCACCCTGGTAAGCTGACCGTTACCACCTGCCGGTTTGTCATGAGTGCTTTGCACGAAAGAGGCGCGAAGATCGAGCCTGTCAACCAGTTCAAGGTCTTCGAATTTGCCACCCTTTTTGATTTTCTGCAGTCTTACCACCACGGTTCCTGATGATCGAATCGCGAAAACCTCACCGGCTAAATCAAAGGTTTTATCCTCTGTAGAAATCGGGATACTAAGCCAGACCGGCATGCCCCTGGCAACGGCTTTGTCGGCGGATTGTAGTTTTGGTAGTTCAACACCCACACACAGCTCTGAACAGTCAATCAGTGTGCCGCTCAATCCGGACTTGCTGCCAGATGAGTTAGACAGCGTACAGGGCAGCGATAATTCCATTCGACTCTGCTGCCGATGCTCTTTGTACGTCATACTATCAAGCTTTGGATCCAGCACTACCACTTTATAGTTTTGATAGAACCCCTGCTTCACCTGCGTTCGGCGAAGAACAGCAGTGTCTACAATCGGTGTGCCCTGCTCTGTGGCTGCAGACACCAAGGTAATACTGTTGCCTCGCACAAACTGACCGGACCTGCCAATCACCGCCTTGCTGTTGTAGTCGAGAGTTTTTTCCAGTTCAGAGGTATCCGGCACGATCAGCGCAAAACTCGAAAGATCGGCAGCGGTCAAGGTTTCGTCGGACTCTTCGACGAAAAAACTTAACGCATCATCCAGCCCACGCACATGATCACGCGCATAGATCGGTTTCTCATTAAGTTCATAGCCTAGAATTATGGTTTCAAAATTCACATCTTCCAGATACTCCGGATAGTAGTTAATTTTCTCGCCAATG
>CALKXD010000019.1 GCA_938003855.1 uncultured Granulosicoccaceae bacterium
CTGAGGAATGGGGTCTGGGAAAAATGACCGAAGCACTGACAGCAGTCGTGTCAGCCGGACATGATGTCTTCGAGCTCAACAGGCTAGAGGCGTGGACTCTACCGGGAAATACGGCATCGGACCGTGTTCTTGAAAAGTCAGGTTTTAGGTACGAAGGTACGTTGCGGCATAAGGAATATTTCAAACAGAAATTTCAGGATTTAAAATTATTTGCAAGATTATCTTGTGATCCGTGGGTGACCTAGATACCTGTTCTGCATTCAGGGGGGCAGTGCCGGAAACCTTTGGAGGGACTTGATTTGTTGGTGAGTCAGTTTTGCTGATATAAATCCCTTATGTTTTCTGCGGGCGCTGTGCGGTCATGGCGATTAACAAATTGACCATCTGGTTTGCCCCGTTGGTGGAATAATCTATCTTGTCGGTTGTGAACTGTCTAGGTGTCCCTGCCACAGATCCGGATGTGCTGAGCCGGACACGTTTGATTTCCTGTGTTGGCGACGCCCAATAACTGGTAGGACAAGCCAGCGATGACTGCGTATTCGGTTTTATTTTCAGACAAGTGTTAATGGAAGAGTGCAGAATTCACCCAAACTGGCGTCTACGGCGAGGAAATAAAATCCGTGCGCCATCGCCAGATGCAGTGGTGAGGCGGCAGCCAACGATCCGGTCAGGGTGTAAGCTGACGGTGTAGGCGCCAATCGCTACAGAACAGATACCGAAACCGGCCCCTGTGGTTGTCCGGTGTCGGGTAATGATGAATGATCGCGAGTGATGCGGGCAACAATCGCTATGGCGAGGGGATGCTGTTTCAGCGGATCCCGAGTCGATCGAGAGGGGCTTTCCCGGCGCATGGCCTGTCGTAAATTGCTAAGCCATTGTAAATTAATATTACGAGGCTTAATATAGTTGCGGGGGGAAACGATTCTGCATATTCCAATTATGATCTGTAAATTTGTACGACCACGAAATTCGACAGTCTTTCAAGCGAGCCCGTGTACTCACCTGGGAATGTAGCTGTACAGCGATTTGTGCTGACTGCAGCTCTAATTGACGGAGAAAACTAAAGTGAAATCAGATAGCAAAACAGACCTGACGCAAGATGAGCTCGATCGCTTGTCGTTTGATGACTACGATGAAGTTATAAATCCCAAACCGGCGGATACCGAATTCGATGCCGTTGTTGAAATGGCTATGTCACGGCGTGGCTTTATGCAGGGGGTACTTGCGTTTGGTGGTGCTGCCACACTTGGCGTAACAGGAACGGCGCTTACCTCATTTTCAGTGGAAGCCGCCGACAGCCGCTTTGGCTTTACTGCGGTGGCAAGCAGCACGGCAGATTCCATTGTCGTCCCAGAGGGATACAACTGGCATGTGGCAAGCCGTTGGGGGGATCCGCTGTTTTCCGATATCCCCGAATTTGATCACGCAACACGCGGGACGGCGGCAAGTCAGGCCGGTGCGTTTGGCGACAACAACGACGGCATGTCGATGTTCTCTGATAAAGACGGGCGCCAGATCCTTGTGGTAAACAACGAATACACCAATCGATCTGTCATGTGGGGCAATAATCCCGATGGAAAATTCGCCAGTGATGACGATATCAACAAAGGCAAAAAT
The DNA here is from genome assembly GCA_938003855.1 of uncultured Granulosicoccaceae bacterium. Classification (GTDB taxonomy): domain Bacteria; phylum Pseudomonadota; class Gammaproteobacteria; order Granulosicoccales; family Granulosicoccaceae. The sequence continues at coordinate 1,618 of CALKXD010000019.1, forward strand.
GCACACGGGCTGACCGCCGTTGAACTTAAATTAATCGATGAAAAATGGCAGATCGTCAAAGACTCCCCTTATAACCGTCGCTTCACACCCGATGAGCCCATGGACATCACCGGCCCGGCCCGGGGCCATGACTTAATGAAAACCAATGCCGATCCGGAGGGTGTGACAGCACTCGGCACCTTCAACAACTGCGGCAACGGACGTACACCCTGGGGCACTTATCTGGCCTGTGAAGAGAATTTCAACGGCTATTTCGGCACCACCGACGCAGACGCCTATGAGCAGGATGCAGCCAAGAAACGCTATGGAGTCAGCGGTAAGGACCGTGGCTATGGCTGGTGGAAAGTCGATGATCGATTTGACGTCGTTAAGGATCCCAATGAGGCGAACCGGCACGGTTATATTACCGAGGTTGATCCCTACGACCCGAAATCCAAACCGAAAAAGCGCACGGCACTGGGGCGATTCAAGCACGAAAATGCGGAAGTTGTTGTCAATTCAGACGGCCGCATTGCCATCTATATGGGGGACGATGAGCGCGGTGAATTCCTCTATAGATATGTATCAGACGGTTTTTACGCGGAAGGTGGCGATACCGATGACTTAATGGAAAACGGCACGATCTACGTGGCAAAGTTCAGCTCCGATGGCACTGGCAAGTGGTTGCCGCTGACACCTGAGACTACCGGTATGGACAAGCAGACAATTTGCATAAACACCCGCATGGCGGGTTCAATTGTTGGCGCGACTACGATGGATCGACCGGAATGGGTGACCGCTAATCCGCTAAAGGCAGAACTCTATTGTGCCCTGACGAACAATAAAAACCGTGGTGTTAAAACCAATGCAGGTGGTGACGAGACGCCGGTTGGCGGACCGAACCCGCGCGAAGCCAATAAATACGGTCAGATCGTCAGATGGTGGCCCTCCAATTCTGATCACACCGCAGACACCTTTAGGTGGGATCTTTATGTCATGGCCGGGAATCCAACGGTACATGAAGGCGCCAATGGTGGGTCGAGCAATGTGACGGAAGGCAATATGTTTAACTCACCTGACGGCCTTTCGTTCGATAACAAAGGGTTGCTGTGGATTCAAACAGATGGCAACTACTCTAACGAGAAAGACTTTGCTGGTCAGGGCAATAACCAGATGTTGATTGGCGATCCAGCTACCGGCGAGATCCGTCGATTTCTGGTGGGGCCCAGGCAGGCAGAAATAACCGGTATTGCGTGGTCTGCGGATCGTCGAACGGTATTTGTCGGAGTACAGCACCCGGGCGAACGCGGTGATTCCAACTGGCCCGACGGTGGGGATAAAACACCCCGATCTGCGATCGTCGCCGTCAGACGGGACGACGGTGGCCCGATTGGCTAGCAGATAAACCACAACACCAACACCAATACCAACACCGGCATGCGGCGCGAGCACCGTGAAAGGTGCTCGCGAACGCAAGGGGTTCCTGTTGAATGACTAAAACGGTGCGGACAGGATTGCGACCGGTTTTAATCTATCGAAAAGCACGGGCAGTGCTTTGCCGTCTGACTGCACGTTGATCGGGTGAAGGCAGTAGAAGCCCGATTGTCGGGTTTAGAGATTGTGCACCCGGTTGTTATAAAGTGCGTTGCTGCAAGGGCGCGGCACGCAGGCCTGGCGAAGTAAGGTACTGCCGGTGATGTGGCTGTGCGTCGCTCGTGACCCGGCGTTACGGGTCCGGTTGTTTGAGAGTTGACTGACAAAAGCGCAATAGAATAGGCAGAAAGATTGGAAGCACCGCCCGTGTGATGCATCGGATTCAGACACATTAAATACGGCATCGACCTGATAGGATATTGCTCCGTGCGGTTAAGGTCATAGGCTGGCGCTGACGGCATTGTCCCGGTCTCACCTATTTGCTACTTGTTACCGCGATTCTTAACTTACTGTATAGCACAGCGTTTATTGCTCCCCTGCCTGAACCCGTGTGTTATTCAGACGTCTTTTTCCATGGCTGTTGAGTATAAGAATAAGTGCGATTGAAGTACTCCGCTCCATTGTTGTGCTGGCCAACTGGCGGTGAATCCAGACAGTTGCTGCTCAGTCGCCACTGATCACCTATGATCGGGTCGTCTTCCTCCTCAACGAAATTTTCATCGGTACCGGATTCCCAGGCATAAGTTTTTCGTTGCGGCTTGGGGTCGCTGTGCCGGAAGGCTATCGCGCAGGCCGCACCACTTAGTGCGCCAAAAAAATGATACTCGAATGACACGCCGGGGTCGTATGGGAAAATCGTCCATAGCATCGTGCCATACATGAAAAACGCGACCATCAGCAGGGCTATCGAACGCTTGTCGCGCCGCAGGATTCCAATGGTAAACAGGTAAAAAAACACGCCGTGGGTCAGGCCACTGGCGCCGATATGATAGCTGGATCGAGCAAACCACCACACCCCCAGGCCGGATACAACCCAAACTACTGCCAACACCCACCAGCGTGACTTCGGGTAACCGTAAATTAACATGCTGCCCAACAGCAGTATGGGAATGGTATTGCTGATGACATGTTCCCAGGAGCCGTGAATCAACGGGCCCGTAACTATGCCAAAGAGTCCGCCCGGTGTTTGCGGTTGTACGCCTAGCTGGTGCAGGCTCACGCCTAGTATTGACTCACCAAGCTTGAGTGTCCAGATCACCAGAGCGAAACAGACAGCGAGCAGAATACTGTCTTTCAGCGCGAATTTATTATCCATCAGAGGGATGTTGGGGTTTATCAAAAACTTTTAAAGTGTTGCTGATCTGGCAATGAACCGTGAGTTGATCCGGTGTGCGTTGTTGCGAGCTGCTTCAATTGCCGCATTTTCTGACCTGTTTACCTGGCATGCATCTGAATTCGCAACTCTTTCTCGCTGTCTGCAAGAGCTCAATTCGCTTTTTAACCAGTGCTTCCATTTGGCGGCATTTTGCTATTTGTATGTCGAGGCTGGTGATCAGATTACCACACGATTTTGACTCATCGCCAAGCAGTTTTTTGATTTCTTCCAGCTCCAGACCAAACTCTTTAAACTGGATGATAAGCAGGATTTCATCGATGTCTTTCTGATTGTAGTTACGGTACCCGTTTGCAGCTCTGGAAATAGCGTTGGCATTAATTAATCCGTGTCGCTCGTAGAACCGGATCGCGGAGCTGCTGATGCCGACAATTTTGGCTACCTCACCGATTTTCATTGTCTTCTTGACCTTGAACATGACTTGAAGGTTTAGCATACAGATTACCTTCACCGTTGAGCAATCATGAAAATAAACAAACCTGGTAAATTAATCCTGACCGGTATCGTCGGCTGTGGCATTTGCTGCCTTCCACTACTATTGCCTGTTGGTGTCGGTTTGGCAGGGCTGTCAATTCTGGGTTTTTCCTTCAACAGCCTATGGTGTGGATTAATTGCGCTGTTTCTTTCGATTGCCCTGGTCGGGTTCTGGCTCGTTACCAAAAGAAAGACGACGGATAATTAGAGCCCAGCCGGAAACAAGCGCTACTGCGCACCACTCAGGCACGCAATCTTTTGCCGACCACAGGCAGTTACTTAAGAACAACTAAGCGCCTACATGGGGTAGGCAAAATCTCACGCACCTTCATGATCCTCGCGACACCCTGAATTAGCGACAATGAAACCCTGTAGCCCTTTGCGTATACAATGCCGCGCCGGACAGAAGGTTTGAGTGAATTGGCCTGATTGAAAGCGCAGGATATTGTGGCGCTGTGAGAATGGTCAACGCTGCTGGCTGCAAGTACCCGTGATAACCTTGTCGGCCGGGCGCCGGTGACCATCGGAGTGCCGGGGATAACATCACCCGAAGTAGACTGCCGTGCATCTCTGTTGCAACTTGAGCGGTTTTTGTAGCCAATGCCAATGCCGTTGCTATGTAGTGGTGTCGTGAGTCAGGCCAAGGCTCTGACGGCACTGGACAATCGTGCCTTGCGCGTATTGTTCATGCCGCTACGGCCTCGGCGAGGACGCTGTCGAGTAGTTGCAAATCGGTTTGCCAGCTTATGTTACCGCCGATATTCTGCGCAGGGGCCGGGTGAGAACCGGCCGCTTTGGTATCTGCGACCGCTTCACCGATCAGCACGCTATAGCGGTGGCCGCAGTTGATTGCGAGTTGCTTAAACAGTGGCGTCATATATTTTTCGGGGATTAATTCAATAACATCGCAGCCATTCGGCATAAATACCATATTTGCCAGCCCGGCCCCATGCGGTGCGACAATACTTGTAGCGCTGGCAATGGTCGCTATTTGCTGTTCAAAGCCTAGGTCCTCCATGCGTACCACACGGTACCCGTGACGTTGCACCAGTTGCTCGACTGCTTGCTCGTTAACCATTGACCGTTGTGGTGAGTTAAGGCGGCTGATATAGAGTTTGCCTGACTCAGCGATGTCTGTGTTCGACTGTGCTTGCTTTATGCGCTGGCCGATCTGAGTACAGTAATCGAAAAACAATGGCTGCAAGCTGTACACATCGGGCAACAGGGCGTTGCTGATTTCATACTCGCCATGCAGGTCAACAATGATCGAGTCGGGGTCGATACCCATCTGTCGGGCGAGGGCGATTTCAACAGCGTCCAGATCGTAGCAGGATACTATCGGGCACTTCAGTCCCAGGATGTGGTAGCCATACAGTGCCGGGAGTTTATCGACTATTGAATGATAGTGATTGTTTTTACCGAAACGTGGCAGCAACCAGGCTTGCGGGATTTTCTTCAACGGCGGTTTCAGACTCACTCTGCAAGTACTGCGAATATAGTGGTACAGATCGCTGATTCCCTCGGCAAAGTAATAGACGCTCTGTTCCCGAAAAACAATGCCGGTTGGTGTACTGCATATACGCAGATCGGGGAGGCTGAGCACGGGCAGCGATTCGAGGTCGTCAAGGCAGATGCTGCTGATCCATTTTCTGGAAGCTGCCTTGCTGTGGTCATTTGATGACACGGGTATTGCGTGTCGTTGTGTTGTTTGCGCCAACCTGATTTCTATTTGCACGGCTTCGGGTGGCGTATCATTCGCTGGAGTATTCTTCAGGCTGTGGTTGAACTGCGCTATTGATTGCATCGTTCGGGTGGAGAAACCGTTGTGTGGTCTTGGCAGTGCCGGATAAACAGTGAATCCACTCTGAAGGCTTCTCTTTAACAGTTCGCGGCTACGTTGCAATGCCGTACTTATTCTGTTGTAGCGAACCAGAGAACTGCCGTTTTTTTCATACAGTGGGGCGGCACTTTGATTGACGGCTATCGCATGGTCGATGTTATATCCGGATAGAAAATACAGGCCTCGCAGATACTGGGCATCGAAGCTGCCACGCAATTGTAATGGCAAGCCGCATAGCAAATGCTGCAGCAGGTCACCACCGAGGCGCTGGAACTGGCCTGCGAAATTTCTTTCCAGCACGCTGAGCAAAAGAAGAAATTCTTCGATGCAGGAAGCCTGTGTCGCCAACTCGCAGATAGTCTGGTAACGTCGGCCGGGGTTCTCCTGCGCCAGTAACCTGCCGGTAAGGGCGTCTGCAGAAAAAACGGTGCAGTTACTATCAGCGCGGCTGGCGGGTCTGGCCTGAGCGCTGACAAGCGGGGTCTTTAAACGCGCAGTGATAATCGGGTCGGTATTCAAGCGCTCAAATAGATTGCACCAAGTCTGTTTGTTAAACCGGTGTGGCTGCTGTGATGGTGCAAATTGCTCGACGGACGCCTGACCTTTGGTGCTGCCCAGCCAGCGTATTGTCAATGCTGCATCTGAAGAGCGCTCGGCGGTTTGTGATGTGGCTGTGATACCGATAATGACATAGTTGCATGGCTGATTGTTTCTGTCCCGTTGCTTTGCTATAGCCCGATCGAGTAAGGCCAGTTGATCATTATTGGTGTCGTCTGGCACTTTGCAGACAAACAGGGTGAACTCGCCACCACAAACCTTTTTCCAGAAACGATCACAGCGCGCATCGTATTTCTTTTTGTCTGCGCGGTAGTGTATTTTGCGGGTGGCATCATTGTCATCGAAGCGGTAGCCGTGCTCGACGACGCTTGAGCGCATCCCGCTGTGGAACAGGAAGCCTGTCAGTGTATCGCGTACCAGACCACCACCTGCCGGTTGCAGGTTGTGAAATTGAAAACCGTCCTGTTGAGGTCCCGCGTTAATGAAGCGGATGACATTTTCTGCCGAGGCCTCACTGAATGCCAGTAGCGATGGCCATTCGATGCCATGGTGTCGCTGGAAAAATCCGAGCTCACCATCAAAGCCGAGGGACACAGTCACTTCAAGCAGTTTAAGCAGGTTTTTCGACATTAATGGCCGTGTAGATCCGATTCCCCGGACGCGCCTAACGCAGAATCTGTGCCATATAATTCCGGGCGACAGACGGGCCGTGTGACAGGCTTGCGGCTTATATTTTAAGTCCGGGTTCGTGCAGGTCCCGGTAGTGCTCCGGCCACATGTCTTTCGGTAGTCCGCCGCGCTCTTTCAGCCAGGGATGCAGAGTAACCGCCTGTTGCAGGATAGTGAATGCAGCCTGGTGACGATTGTTGATTCTCAGAATGTGATAGAGACCGGACATAGCGCCGAAGTGATCGGGTTCCAGTTCCAGGGCAATTTCCAGATCGTCGCTGGCAGCGGAAAAATTCTCGCGCAAAAACCGCACGAAAGCGCGCTGGTTGTATCCTTCAGCGTAGTCAGGGGCGTTTTTCACGACCTGATCGAGGTGATTTTCAGCCGCTTCAAAGTCGTAGGCTTCACGGCGCTCGATACCGGCGTCGAGTGATTTGCGGGTTGCAGGCGTGGGTGCTTGATTAAACCAGAACTGCCAAATGGCGGCTTCGGCATCACGTCCGGAGCGTTCGTCGGGTGCGGTGGCTAGGTCATGGAACAACGTGATTTTCTGACGTTCGGCAAATGATAGTTTATCGACAGTGGCGGCGGGCGAATTATCGGCGGCCCGGGTGGGAGAGGATAGAACCAGCATAAAGGCTGCCGTTGTGAGCAGAGCGATTAGTCCGTTCATTGTATTCTCGCTGGATTTTTGCGTTGACGTGATTTGCAAAGGTGGCCTGCGGCGGCGGTTATTGCGGTGGATTGTCGATAAACGCCCGTACTGCGGTGGCAGCTTCGGTATAGATATCGATCTCTGAAGCACGGGTGCGTTTTAGTATTTTAAAGGAATGATCACCGGTATGCAGCCAGTGAATTTTGTGTGGTGCAGCCAGCGTATTGACCACGTTATCGAGCAGTTCCCGATTGCCGAGCGCATCGCGTGTTCCACTTAAAAATAACATTGGCGTTGCAATGTTCTGAAGATGCGCTGCGCGCTCCAGGGCGGGTTTGCCTGCCGGGTGAAGAGGGAAAGAGCACAGAATCAAGGCTGTGCACTGCAGGCCTGATTCTGCCACTGCGTGTGTGGCCATACGACCGCCGAAACTGTGGCCGCCAATCAGTAGTGGCAATGCTACCTGCTCGCGTAGATAAGCGGCTGCCTCTATGAGGCAAGAGGTAGAGACGGCTTTTGAGTCGACTCGGTTTCGACCGGCTTGCTTAAACGGAAAGTTAAAGCGAAGTGTGGTGAGCTGGCAGGCTTCAAACGCAGCTGCCAGTGCAGTCATATGGACGTGTCTATGGTTTGCACCGGCACCATGGGCCAACAATAGGGCGTGAGTAGCGTTGTCTGCAATGTTCAGTGTGGCTGACAACTCGCCATGGTTGGTGTCAAGTGTGAGTTGCTGTTCTGCCATTGTTGTCTGCTGCGTTGTAACTTATAGAAAAATGATGCCTGTGTGCAGGCTTTTATGGTCGACAATCGGGTGTCTGTGATTTTTGTGTATTTAGAAAACCTGTCATATCGCCATTATGATAACCGGGTACCCTTAAACTACTTGAAAGCACTGGGCGCTGTTGCTCAATTGCCTAGTTCATCAGGTCCGGATAAAACTGTCTTACGTTGTCCGGGTAGCTGCGGCAGAAATAATTCCACAGCTGGTCGCCGTAGGTGGAGGCGTGTAGTTTGCCTTGCATGTCACCAACGCCGGATTCTGTTTCGGCGATCGGTGCCATAAAGCCGGCTTTTTTATGGCGATCACTTTTGTTGACGATGTCAGTGTACCGGTCTGTTAATGGCAGGCGGTTTATGGGGGTTTGCAGCGACGGCCCGTGAAAATAGCCAATCGATAAACGCTTTTGGTTGGTTGTGACGCGGTGGGGAGTTGCCAGGTAGTAGTTGCCGGTTACTGCTTGCAGCATTTCTCCGAGATTGACGATAAACGTATCGGCAATCACCGGCACCGGCAGCCAGCTGCCATCCGCTGTTTCTATTTCCAGGCCGGGAGTGCCACCGGGGTTGAGGATTGTTAGAAAGCCGGTATCGTGATGGGCGTTGACGCCGAATTGACCAGCGGGTGTCTCGGGGTAATTGATCAACTTGGTCAGGCTCATGCGTTCTGTACCGAAATAGCTGTCGAAGTAGTGCTGCGGCAGGCCGAGGCCACTGGCAAGCAGTTCCAGTAGCAAATCACCGATGGCTTTCATCTCAGTGACATAGGCTGACACACACGCTCTGAAGCCGGGTAGCAGATCATCGGGAAGCCACTGGTTGGGGCCCAGCAATTTCAGGTAATGCGGTTGCAGTGTGCTGGTGAGCGGGTGCTCACTCCACAGGTCTATCTGCTCACGTATATCGGGTCGATTGTTGGTGAATTCGCTGCCTACTGCCTCCCAGCCTCTGAAGTGCGGCGAGTTTTTTTTGTCGATGAGAGCTTTTTGCGCCGCTGGAAGCTCGAAAAACTGCCGGCTATAGTCAAATGTCTTAGCAATGAGGTTGGTATCGACCCGGTGATTTTTAATGATGAAAAATCCCACTTCGTGGCAGATCGTGCTAAGTGAGTCGGCCAGTTGCCGGCGCTCGTCAGCACCTGCACGTGCAATGGACAGATCGACTATCGGAAAAGTCGGTGGTTCGGTTGTATCCATGGTCGGGTTTCTCCGGGTGCAGGCGAAGAATAATCTTAACCGACTTGGTCAAAGGGAGACAGGGGAAGCCTGCTGAGCTTTGAGAATTTGCCCGGCGGTGTGCAGATAGGTGTTATTGCCATGCTCCGGTATTGCTTTGTACACCGGTGCGAGTAGTTGCTGTGCCTGTGTGAGGTCGCCGCGCCTTACGTAGAGTTGTGCCAGCGCCACGGAGGACCGCAACTCTGCGTACAGGTTGTGGTGGCGTCGGGAGGATCGGATAGCGTCCTCGAGGGTAGCCTCGGCAAGCCTATGCAGTCCTTTCGCTGCCAGTGCATTGCCCCTGGCAAGCAGTGCTTCGGATAAAAACTGCAGTTCCTGTGTTTGTTCCGACATGGCGATTGCCCTGTCCGCCTCTTGAATGGCGCGATTAACGTCCTTTTTCGCCAGGTACGCATTTGACGAGAGTGAGTACCACCAGATCGTGGTGACTGTGGCGCCGGTCGCCTGCCAGGCGGCAATACCGTTTTCCAGCAGTTGAATGCCTCTGTCATGCTGGCCATCACGGCTTAGTGCCGCCCCCTTGATTATTCCTGCAAATGTGGCCCAGAACGGGAGGTCCTGAGATAGCGAAAGCTCAATGCATTGATCGCAATGTTCGACAATGCTTCTGGCAGGTTTATCCAGCATCAGCCGGACAGACAGGCCAATGGCTTTTGCATAGCAGGTGGTTGGTGCATGGTTGACTTCGTCGGCGTGCGCAATGCAGGTGTCGAGTAAGGTTTCAGCAAATGCCAGATAACCGCGTCCCATTCTGGACAGCGCATAGTATACGCCGCTGAACAAGCCCATATTAAAGCCATAGTCCCTGACCAGTTCACTGTGCATCGCGGGTTGATACATGCGATAGGAAAGTTGCAGTCGCCGGTCAGCTTCCAGAACATCGCCGACGTGGAAGTTGATCGCACCGATAGCGCTATTGGCTACCAGCGAAGCAATCGGTGTGTCCATCTGGTCTGCAAGATCACGCATTTTAAGCGCGGTGGGGAGTGCTTTGTGATTGTCAAGGCGTTCCCAGTGGTGATAAAAAAGCCCGAAATTCACCGCAAACAACTGCTGTGTGTTACCGATGCTCACGCTGATTGCCTCAGCGATCTCGAAAGAGGACTCTGCCTCCTTCGATGCACCACCAAAAAGCTGGGCGGCCGCATGGCCACGGATAAAATGCAATGCCAACGCACACTCGTTGTAGTCGGGTGATCCTCCGCGAAAATTCTCCAGTGCCTGCAAACCCTGCCGCGCGCAGGACAACGCATCGGCCATAGCCGCTTTGGCAAATTGTGATTGAGAAGCGCGTTGCCAGCATCGTGCACCTTGGTCGAATTTCTCGGCGAGCACGTAGTGCCGGGCGATGTTCTCCATGTGCGTCTCGGTCGTGAGGTCCTCTTCACGGTAGAGATGATTTGCCAATGTCAGATGCAGTTTTTTGCGGTGATTGAGTAGTAGTGAATCGTATGCTGATTGCTGAATCAGCGCGTGTCGAAATACGTAGGTAGCTTCGATTGATGTACTGATTGAGGTGGTGGTATCTTTCAGCTCAACGATATTAGCGCCTAGAAGTTCCTGCAGCCCGTAGCGTAAGCGGCGTTTGTCTATATTTGAGATTTCCTCAAGCAGACCGGCCTGAAACTCGCGGCCGATTAAGGCGCCCACCTGTGCGATATAACGCGCTGAGTTCAAGCTGTCGAGTCGTTCCATCAAGGCGTCGTGCAAGGTAGAGGGAACACCCCCCAGTTCATCGTCTGGTATTTCCAGATAATCACCGGAGCGGTAGTGGTTGAGGAATGACCGGGCCAGTTCTTCCACATACAGGGGATTGCCGTCAGACTGTGCGACGATTTGACGGATAATCTGCTGGGGCAGAGTGACACCGTCGGTGAGCTTTGAAATCAGTCTGATTGCGCTGTCCGTTGGTAACGGGTTGAGTGCGATAAAGCTGCATTGTTCTGAATCGTGCAGCTGCGTCATCCATTCGGGCGGCGAGAATTCAGACCGGTAGTTGGCAATCAGTATTATATTGCCGGTACTCACGGTTTGAAAAAAAATATTGATTAGCTCAAGAGTGGATGAGTCGGCCCATTGCAGATCTTCAAAAATAACCAGGCAAGGTTGCAGCGCAGATCTGGCGCGACAATTCTCAACCAATACTTCGAGTGTGCGTTTGCGCTGTCGTTGCGGGCTCTGAGTTGCCTCGCTACTGGCCGGTGACGTGAGCTCGAGTAACTTGCCGACCACATCAATGTGATCATCGGAGTGCTCGCACGGCAGGTACCATTTTTGTTTAATGGTGCTTAGTGCATCGTCGGAGTTTTCGATCTGCAAGTCATGGATCAGTTGTTCAACCACCGGGTGCATAAAAGTGTTTGAGTGGTTTTGCGAGCACTGATAATGTACTTTATAGATCGGTGAATCCGCATAAAAGCCATCGACTTCGTGGATCAACCGACTTTTCCCCACCCCTGCTTCACCAGATACAAAAAAACCGTGAAACGACTGTCTGTCGATGGCAACTCTGAACGCATCCAGTTCGCTGTGTCTTCCGACTAGTGGCGCAATCCTGCGACCAGAGCGTGCCTGAAACCGGTTGATATCGGTTCGCTTGCGCAAAACCCGCCACGGTTCAACCTGATGTTTGATGCCTTTGAGTGTTTGCGGTTTTAATGATTCAAACTCAAAAGCATCACCGAGGCGGGTGCGTGTGTGTGGCCCGATCACGACTTCGCCCGGTTTGGCCAAAGATTGCAATCTGGCCGCGCGATTGGGTGCGTCACCGACAACTGCCTTTTCCTGAGAAATACCCTGACCGATAATTTCCCCGACGACGACCAGGCCACTGTCTATACCGACACGTGCGTTAAGTTTGCTGCCGCCGATATCGACAATGTTGCCAACCTCAGAAACGATGGCAAGGCCGGCAATCACTGACTGGTGGGCATCATCCTCTCTGGCCTTTGGCCAGCCGAAATAGACCAGCATGCCGTCACCCATATAGCGGGCGATATAACCGCCGTGCTGCTCTATCTGCTGCTCGACCGCATGATTGTATTGCCGCAACAGATCTGCCATTTCTTCGGGATCGAATTGCTCGGTGAGTGCAGTGGAGCCGACCAGATCGATGAACATAACGGTGAGCTGCCGACGCTCTGCTTCAACCAGTTTGATGTCATCGTCGGTTGCTGCCGGTTGGCGTTTGTCATTATTGCTGATCGCCTGAAGAAAAATTCGCCTATGGCCGACGGTCAGTCCCAGTTCCCGCAGGTCCTCTGCCTGTAGCATGGGGAGCACTTCGAGGGTGATGTTTTCGTCTTCAAATATCTGCAGGTATTTTACCAGCCCGTGCTGCTCAAGCCAGGTTTTGAGCGAACTCATGGTCGATGCCCGGTTTGTGCATACTTTCCGCGATTTCCGGTGTGGCAGGGCAGTGTGTTCATGGCGGTCATATAGCGACCATTGTACGGTTTATTGCAATTAGCAGTTGTATTGTGACGTCTTTAAATGCCGCTGATACCGCCCTATTTCGGTGGTCACGTCAAAACCGGACTATAGCGTCAGCGAGTAGGCGTAAAAATCCCCGAGTACCTTGCGGTAACCCAGTTTCTCGTAGAGGTGCTGGGCGGCGTGGTTGCTGTGCGCGGTGAGCAGATCAACACGCACTGCTTCGTTTTCCGCTGCCCACTTATGTGCCGCTTCCATGAGCCGGGTGCCGGTACCCGCTTTGCGATGTTTTTCATCAACATAAAGATCATAGAGGATGTAGATTCTGTGTGCTTCCAGCGAACAGAAAGACGGGTACAGCTGCACAAAGCCGACCATGACTTCATTGTCGTGGGCGATAAATATATCGGATTCCTGATTTGCCAGGCGGTCGCTGATAAAGCGTGTCGCCAGCGGCAGGTCGGATTCACACTGATAAAACTGTCGGTACAGGTTAAACAGCCTTGAGACCCCGGTTATGTGTTGCTGGTTTGCTTTAACGATTCTCATGCGTGTGTCGAGCCCTCATCGATGCACCGGTGTTGTCCGGCTTCACCAGGATTATAGCGCCTGTCGACGAGTCCCTGTGCCTACCGTACAGTACTAAGCCGATGGCAATGGAAAGCATCCTGTCAGTCCCGCCGGAAGCATCAGTCTGGCTCCGGCGCGATAGAGCAAGGCGGTAAATTGAGGGTGCTGGCTTTTAAGTGTAATACGGTAGCGATTGTGAGCAAGAATTGCCGCGCCTGGCATTTGCTTTAAAAATTCGTCATCAGGCAATAACACCAGTGCTGCGGGTGCTGCACTCAGTGCGCGGTGTGGTTATAAATAACTATAGGTCGACTTTTTTCCGCATCGCCTGTAACCCGGTTGTTATACCGGGCGGGTCATAACGCAGCATGTGAAGCAAGGTGGCAACAATAGATTATTTTGCCGGTTCGTATCAGCGGGATGGTTTTGTCCCGGCGGCTGCCACTATCAGTGCGGCTGCAGCTGCCGGACACCGCACAGCGCTGGAGGCGGCGGACGCAAAAGTTGGCAGTCTGCACTGCAAAGAAAGTGCAAACAATTTCACGTTCGCCTGCCGGGCTGGCCACATTGCCTGGCGTGCTGGAGAGTGTCGAGTGGCTGATCGGACCGGATATACTGCTTTATAACGTGACCCACATTATCAAGCAGACGCATTCCGAGGTGCAGGTCAGCTGGTATCAGGATCTAACTTACCGGGGACTCAACGCTGATGATCAAGTCAATTTGGGGCTGGCGCTGTGCCTGGCTCGCTGTTACCGGACGAGGCCTCGCATCATGATGGCCGGACATTGCATGCCTCGATGTCCTGCCTCAATGATGATCGTCGAATCGGCTTGAAAATCCCGTACCTCGCCACGCACGTCAAACAGACCAGGCACGAACTGGATACGGCTGTGCTGGCGCGCAGTGTCTATAGATACCGGTATTTTGGTATTGACGTAGCGGCTAAAACGGGTCTCTCACCAGAAGCCGTTGCGGCAACAGTAGCGCTGGAGGAAAAATACCGAGCAATCGCCGGATCATGATGCGTCACCCCGGCGTAACTGTCCGGGGTGACTGTAGCGACTATCTAGATTTTCCGCGCCGGGGCTGCGCCAGCGTCGCCAAAACTGGCCTCGTTAGCGGGCGCGTTACCGGCGATCGCATTCAGTTTGGCGGCAGCCGTTTGCTCAGCTGTCGGTTCGGTATCGAAGAACTGAATTAGCTCGATCAGGGTTTGCGCCTGTTCGGTGGTTGACTGACTGGCCGCCGACGCTTCTTCAACCAGAGAGGCGTTTTGCTGTGTGGCATCGTCAATTTGCACGATAGCGTTGTGCACTAGTTTCACCCCGTCGGCTTGTTCCTGACTCGCTGAATATATTTCGGCGATGATATCGGCGACCTTTTTCACCTGAGTGACAATGCTCTCGAGGGTATTGCCGGTTTCATTCACCAGTTCGACGCCGCTTTCGACGCGCTTGACGCTGTCGCCGATCAATTCCTTGATCTCCTTTGCGGCCCCGGCACTGCGACCGGCCAGATTTCTGACTTCACTGGCGACAACCGCGAAACCGCGCCCTTGCTCGCCTGCGCGTGCGGCCTCAACCGATGCGTTCAGCGCTAGTAGATTGGTTTGAAAGGCGATATCGTCGATCACACCGGTAATGTCGGCAATCTTTTTACTGGACTCATTGATATCAACCATGGCACTTACCGCATGGCCGACAATCTCGCCCCCTTTCTCGGCTTCTTTGTGTGCCTCGAGAGCCAGCTCGTTTGCCTGCGCTGAGTTATCTGCGTTTTGCGCGACTGTGGTGGTGATTTCTTCCATGCTGGAGGCGGTTTCTTGCAGTCTTGCTGCTGCGTTTTCACTGCGCTGAGTAAGATCGGCGTTTCCGGCGTTGATTTCACGGGCGGCGGTATCCACGGTACTGGCTACCATACGAATCCGTTCTACCACATCAACCAGATTCTCTACTGTTTCATTGATGGCCAGGCCTATTTCGTTGAATGTACCTTTATACTCCCCGTTCATCGGGCGATTGAGCTTGCCTTGTGCCAATGCTTTCAGCACGGCAACCGATTCGCGCATGCCTCGTTCGTTTTCCAGATTGCGGATTTTATTCTCCGTAACCTCTCCTTGAATCGATACAAATCGGATCAGATTGCCGTTGTCGTCGAATACCGGGTTAATAGCCAGTGAAACCCAGTAAGGTTTGCCTTCCTTTGAGTAGTTAAGTATTTCGTCGTAGAACGGTTTTTTTGTGGAAATCGACTGGCGTATATTACTGACAGTGTTTTTATCTGTTTTGCTGCCCTGCAACAGTTTGCCGGGCTTTCTACCTAGTGCCTCTTCTGCGGTGTAACCGGTGAGTCGAGTGAACCCTTCATTGACGTATTCGATGCATTGGTTGGCGTCAGTAATAACCACCGAGTTATCGGTCTTTGCCGCCACCAGGGATATCATCTCGATTTCTTTACGCTGCTGGACCTCATGGGTAATATCGGACGCATACATAACAGCGCGACTGACTTTGCCATTCTCTCCGATGATCGGATTGATGGTCGCATGAATCCAGCGGTCTTGACCATTGTGGTGATCCAGGCGGTATTCCCCGGACATAGCCTGTCCCGATAAGATACTGGACCACTGTTGTCCCCACGGTGCCTGGCTCGCCTCATCGTTACGTATTAATGATGAGAGCTGCATTCCCTTGAGTTGATCGGAGCTGTAGCCCACAAGGGTTAGAAAGTTCTGGTTGGCGTGTTGTATATTTCCGTCCAGGTCAATAAACAATCCGCATTGGGTACGGTTTATCGCATCGAAATTGTTACCAATGACTGATATTGAGTGATAGATTTTGCCCAGCTCGGTCCCTTCTTCAAAGGGCGGTAAGGGAATGCTGTGACCGTCTTCCAGTTTTGTCAGCGCGTTTTTCATGTGTTGTAACGGTATTGATATACTGCGTATAAACCGCCACGAAACAAAAGACGCCATAATCAAAAAGGCAGCCGAAAGCAAAATGATGTTCTGCTTTGCGGCTATTTCATTTTGATTGGCCTTCTCCATTGATTCAGCCGTGAAGCTCTCAAACTTGTTGAGTAGTCCCTGGGTAATGGCGTCGAGCTCACCTTCTTTGACGGTCAGTTCTTTGATTTTGGCATCGGCGTCGTGAAGGTTGCCGCTTTTCATCAGGGCGAAGGTTTCATTGGCCAGAACTGATACCTCTGCCTGAATCGAACTGATGCGCGTCACGCCATTCCTGACGTTTTCGAGTTCGTTGGTAACGGCCGAGGTGTGGGTTGTTTGCAGAAAGGTAGTGACGAGTGAGTTCACTTCAGCGAGCTCAGTCTCCAGCTCGTGCGAATAGTGCTTGAACTGATTGATTTCCTGAGTCAGCGCGGCGTTGGTCGGCTGCCCCAGCGCCATTAACTCCCCATAGCGAAATGCTCGCTCCAGGTGCAGGCCTTGTTCCAATTGGGTGCTGGTGATGGAGGTCAGGTGGCGGGTGAGCGGTATGTCTTCATGGGCCACTTGCTCGAGTTCGTGGCTTATGGCCTTAAGGTAATAAATACTTGTGGCTGAGATCGTTATAGCGACGAGTACATTAATGGCAAATAGTGCGACTACTTTTTGAGCAATTGACAGGCGTGCCAGAACGCCATGTGAGCTATCCATTTCTTTTTTTCCTTATCCTTAGGGTACACCCGCTGGCCAAACAAGCCCATTGATTAAGCTTTGCGTCATCCCGGCAGCCTGGGTTTTTTTGGTGCCTTGGTTTTATGGTCCCATGCGGGAATAGCGGCGAAACCCTCTGATGCTTGAAGCTGTGAGACCGGTATTCAGCCTTGCCGGTTTGCTGATCTGGCTGATTGCGGCGGCAGGTTGAAGTTTGTTTTGTTGAGCAAGTAGTGCGTCGGGGAAGGGCTTCATCGCTTTGGAAGTGCTGCAATTACCCGCGCTACCTCGTCGTTTGCGCAATATCGTAAGATAGTCTGCAATACACTATATATTAACCGATTCATTGCCGGGAATGTGCACGGTTGTGATTACGGCAGACGGAACCGGATGACGACAGGCAAACATGAATAATAACCACGAAGAAATCAATTACCACACGCTGATCGATGCGCAGACCTGGCGCTTTATAGAGAAGACCGGAGAATGGTTTCCACCGGATGCCGTTGATCTGAGCGTCGAGCGGCAACGGGAAATTTATAACGCTATGTGCCGTGAGTTTTACCAGGGGCATGCGCCGGGTATTGTCAGCAGTGATCGGGTTATTTCTGCCCGTGCCGCGGACGACGGCCGCGATGCGTATCCGGTGCCGTTGCGCCGGTACTGTAGCAGCAGCCCTGACAACACCGCGGTGGTTGTCTATTTACACGGCGGCGGGTTTGTCGTCGGTGGGCTCGATAGCCACGATGATGTCTGCAGTGAAATTTGCCAATCCAGTGGTTTTGATGTCTATTCCGTTGACTATCGTTTATCACCGGAGCATGTACACCCGGCGGCTTTTAATGATGCGCTGATGGCGGTGGAAACTATTGCCGCTGAGCGGTCATTGCCAATTGTGCTGTGCGGAGACAGCGCAGGTGCCAATCTGGCGGCAGCGGTCGCACATGACGTGCGAGGCCGGAAAATTGAGGTTGCCGGTCAGTTGCTGATTTACCCTGGTCTGGGGGGCGATATGACAAACGGTTCCTACGTCAGTCACGCCCATGCACCGATGCTGACAACCCGGGATGTGCTTTTCTATGCCACTGTGCGTACAGCCAATGAGCCTGTGCTGCATGATCCAACCTACGCGCCTCTGCAGGACACTGATTTCACCAATCTGCCGCCGACAGTAATTGTCAGTGCCGAGTGTGACCCGCTGTCAGACGATGGTCGTGACTATCGCGATGCTATTATTGGTGCCGGCGGGCAGGCGGTTTGGATCAATGAAAAAGGCCTGGTGCATGGTTACCTGCGGGCGCGTTCGTCGGTGGCTCGCGCCCGGCAGAGCTTTGACCGTATTCTGCAGGGTATCGCTATGCTCGGGCATCGACAGTGGCATTATTAAGTAGCCAGACTATATCCAGTCACGTGCAATGACATCGGTAAAAGTCCGGTGGAAAAACAGTTCACCGTTGTCGAACACGTTCAGCTCGGCCTGCAGGTAAAAGGCCTGTTCATCACTGTGCATGGTGACCAGCGCGTCGGTTTTCCAGTGCCAGTCGTCCCGCCCCCCGGTCTGCTGCCAGTGGATTTCTGCCTTGGCCGATAGCGGGTCATCCGGGTGGATGGACCATCGTTCACGGGCAAAGCTACCCGACAGCAGGCCATGGGCCAGATCCCGGTTTTCGCCAAAATCATTGTCTATTGCGGTGGTCACGATACCGGTGTTTTCATCGATCAGGGTTTGCCGGGTTGAAGACGTTGCGCGCACTGCTTCGCACTGCCATCCACTGGCGGCGACTGCGGGCTCGAAGCTGATCTGACGGTCGTTTGCCCTGGTGCGCACCGGCAGTTGCACCGACCCCGATTGCAAGGTGATCGTGCTGCGTGCCGGTGATGGCCAGACAAACGGCCAGTAGGTTGTCGATAGCGCAATGCGCAGTTGATGCCCGGGCGGCACCCGATAGGCGATGTGGTCTAGCATTATGTTGGTGGTAAAGCGCTCGCCGGGGGTCAATTTTTGCGGATGCTCAGATGAGTTCCGATGGGTCAGGTTCAGGAGTCCCATGGTGATCAATGCCGAGGTGCCATCCGGTCGGATATCACACAGGCGCACGATTAGCGATCCGGTGGTCTTATCAGCGCTGGCAGAAATGCTAAGCACAGGGGCACCGACGATATCGAGCGGTTGATCAAGGAGGTCGGAATCAAAACAGACTGATTTTGCATCGTCGTTATTTTGACTGTCGGGTAGTTCGGGGCCAAACGTGAACGGAAAGTACTCTCCGGTATTGCTGCCGCAATCCTGTGTCGTGGCAACATCACATTGCAGTGGAGCCGGCTGTCTGGAGAGCGTGCGGCCAGCACCCGGATGGCTGGACAGATGCAGGGTGATTGGGTCAATACCGGGGGATGGCAAGGTGTTCTCGGCAATCCAGCGCCCGGGGCGCTCAGGCAGCCAGCGTGCCGGATGTACGCTATCCATCAGCCAGACCCGGTAGTCGGGTTCATTTTCTATATCGTTGTCTTTTTCTTTCAGCCAGTGATTCCACCAGCGCAATGCCTCTTGTAAAAATCCGATGGCGGGTTGCGGTTCAGCGTAGTGAGGATATTTATGAATCCACGGCCCGACAATCCCTTTAACCGGTGCGGTGATATTTTCAACCAAATGACTAATGGTATTTCGATAGCCATCGTGCCAGCCGCCGATCGAAAGTACCGCCGCCTTGATCGCGCCGTAGTCTTCGCACACGGATCCGTGTTGCCAGTAGGCGTCACGATGTTGGTGGCGAAGCCACACCGAAGCCAGAAAAGGCTGATGCTCGAGGCGCTCCCGCCACAGTGCCCGCCATCCGTCACCAATCAGCAGTGGATCGGGGGGCGGCGACGCATAGGACAGCATATTGGCGGCCCAGCCAAGGTTTTCATTCAGCAGACAGCCGCCTTTGTAGTGGATATCGTCGGCGTAACGATCAACGGTCGAACATAACGTGATGATGGCGTTGAGGCCGGGCGGTTGCAGTGCGGCGACCTGCAGACTGTTGAAGCCACCCCACGAAATACCCATCATGCCGACGCTGCCATCACACCAGGGTTGCGCCCGGGCCCATGCAATGACATCGCAGGCATCCTGCAGTTCCTGTGGTGTGTATTCATCGGTGAGTAATCCTTCTGAATCACCGCTGCCACGTATATCGACCCGGATACAGGCGTAGCCATGCCCGGCAAACCACGGGTGGCTAAGCTCATCGCGGTGTACCGTGCCATCGCGCTTGCGGTAGGGCAGATACTCCAGAATGGCCGGCACCGGGTTCAGCGCTGCGTCGATCGGCATCCAGATTCGGGCCGATAATCTGCAGCCGTCCGGCAGAGTAATCAGTACGTGTGGCTGCTCGGTGATCTCCAGCGGGGATGATTCTGTCTGCGTCATAGGGCTCGCGGGTTGGTGTCGGCAATCGGGACGGTGCCGTGGAAATCGTACCAGTAACCCGGCGGTTGCGGGTGGATTAGACGCCAGCTCATGGCGGCGATTCGGGTAATGGATGAGTACCTATGCCGCCCGAAGCGGTGGCTGTTGTCGTCGGCGAGTGGCTTTCACATGACTTGCAAATGCCACCGTGCAGAGGTTTGGCTTTTCAGTCGAGCTCGATTTGTAGTTGCATTAGCCGGCGATATGATGTTCGCTGGAGGCACAATAGTGCGGGTATTTTTGCAGAAGTCACATACAGGCATTCCCAAGCGGCGCAAATGCGTTGATGCTGTAAGGGGGAGTTGAAATTTTTACCGGATATCGGAGGAGACCTCAATAATGACAGATTCACTCAACCAACTGGGCAAACTGGCGGCGGCCGGAGTGATAGATCGCCGAACGTTCATGAAGCAGGCGGCAGCGATGGGTGCCAGTGTGGCGCTGTCCGGCGCGGTGCTGAGCAAAGCGGCTATGGCAGCGGAGCCGGTGACGGGTGGCCTACTGAAAATGGGGTCGTCCGGCGGCGAGTCCACCAATAGCCTCGATCCGGCAACTTCCTCGAGTGCGGTGCCGTTTCTCAACGGTCATCAGTGGGGCGATCTGCTGGTCGATATCGCCGATGACGGCAGTGTGGAAAATCGCCTGGCAGAAGAGTACGGCTCGTCGGCTGATGCGAAAACCTGGACCTTTAAAATACGCAAAGGCGTAGAATTCCATAATGGTAAAACACTGACCCCGGATGATGTCATTGCTACCCTGGAGCGACACTCCGGTGAAGACACCAAATCAGGGGCGCTGGGTGTGATGCGCGGCATCGATACCATGAAAGTCGACGGTGACAACGTTGTGATCGGATTGAAAAATGCCAACGCCGATCTGCCCTTCCTGATGGCCGATTATCACCTGGTCATCCAGCCCAACGGGGGTAAAGATCAACCGGATGCAGGTATCGGAACCGGCCCCTATAAGATGATGGTGAATGAGCCGGGCGTGCGTCACGGCTATGAGAAAAACACCAACGACTGGAAATCCGGCCGAGGTTTTGCCGAGCAGGTGGAAATACTGGTGATCAACGATGACACCGCCCGTGTCGCGGCGCTTCAGTCAGGGCAGGTGCACATGATCGAGCGCGTTCCGCCAAAGATTGTTGAACTGGTAAAACGCATACCGAACGTCGAGATTAAATCAGCGCCGGGTCGCGGTCACTACGTGTTTATTATGCATGCGAATACAGCACCATTTGACAACAAAGATCTGCGCCTGGCATTGAAATATGGCATCAACCGACAGGAGATGGTAGACAAAATTTTATTTGGCTATGGCTCTATCGGAAATGATATGCCGATCAATGCGGCCTACCCGTTGTTTTCCGATGATATAGAACAGCGTCAGTACGATCCTGACAAAGCAGCATTCCACTTTAAAAAATCAGGTCACAGCGGTTCGGTGGTGCTTAGAACCGCCGATGGTTCATTCCCGGGGGCGGTCGATGCCTCACAGTTGTTTCAACAGAGCTTGTCTCAGGCGGGTATCGAGCTTGAAGTCAAACGGGAACCCAATGATGGTTACTGGTCCGAAGTATGGAATAAGCAACCGTTCTGCACGTCCTACTGGGGTGGTCGGCCGACGCAGGATCAGATGTATTCGACGGCCTATTTGTCCAGTGCAGACTGGAACGACACGCGCTTTTTCAACGAAGGATTCGACAAAATGCTGCTGGCGGCAAAGGGCGAGCTGGACACTGCAAAGCGCAAACAGATCTACCGCGACATGGGCACGCTGGTGCGTGACGACGGTGGTTTGATTTGTCCGATGTTCAACGACTGGGTTGAAGGTGTGTCGAATAAAGTCGGTGGCTGGGCGGTGAACTCGAACCAGACCATGATGAACGGGCAGGCACTGTCGCGCTGCTGGCTGAACGCCTAGCCCGAAAGGACTGACCAGTGCCCTATTTGCTGATCCTGGTTGCCCAGCGGCTTGCGCTGGGTGCGTTGTTGTTGCTGGCCGTGTCTGCACTGATTTTCATCGGTACGGAAATTCTGCCGGGAGATGTCGCGCAATCTATTTTAGGGCAGTCTGCCACCCCCGAGGCGCTGGCCAATCTGCGCCGGGACCTGGGGTTGGAGGACCCGCCACACAAGCGTTACTTCAGTTGGTTGTGGGGCTTGTTGCACGGTGACCTCGGTACCGCACTGACGAATGGCGTTGATATCGCGTCGTCTATATCGAAACGTCTTTACAACACGATGTTTCTGGCGTCGGTCGCGGCTGTGATTGCAGTACCTCTGGCACTGCTGCTGGGTATGATCGCGGTGCGCTTTCGCAACCGCTGGCCAGATAAGCTGATTTCAGGCACTACGCTCGGGTTTATTTCGCTGCCGGAGTTTTTTATTGGCTATTTACTGATCTATTTTGTCGCAGTGAAGCTGGGTTGGTTTCCCAGTGTCGCCACCGTCTACGATTCAATGAACTTCAGTGAGCGGCTGGCGGCGGTAGCTTTACCGGCGGCGACGTTGACGCTGGTGGTGCTGGCGCACATGATGCGCATGACTCGGGCGGCCATTCTTAACGTGATGCAGTCTGCCTATATAGAAACCGCTGAGTTGAAAGGGCTGTCCTCTTTCAAGGTTATTTTCCGCCACGCCTTCCCCAACGCAATCGCGCCGATCATCAATGTTGTGATGCTCAATCTTGCGTATCTGGTGGTCGGGGTGGTGGTGGTCGAGGTGATATTCGTGTTCCCGGGGATGGGGCAATACCTGGTTGACCATGTCGCCAAGCGTGACGTGCCGGTGGTGCAGGCCTGTGGGTTGATCTTTGCCGGCTTTTATATTGTGTTGAATATGCTGGCAGACATCATCGCCATCATCAGCAATCCGCGTCTGCGACACCCCAAGTAGCTATGTTCTCCCGAATTCCAGTCAGCGCTCTGCTCGGTATGTTTGTCACATCGCTGTTTTTATTTGCAGCGGTTTTCGCTCCGTGGATTGCGCCTTACCCATTAACAGAGATCGTCGGTGGCGTCTGGGAGCCGGCCTCCAGTCAGTTCTGGCTCGGCACCGACAACCTCGGACGGGATCTGCTTTCCCGCATGATATACGGGGCACGGACCACGATATTTATCGCCTCTATGGCAACCTTGCTTTCATTTACACTGGGGTCGGTACTCGGTTTGACGGCAGCCGTGATCGGTGGCTGGTTTGATCAGCTATTGTCACGCTTTGTCGATCTGCTGATGTCTATACCGACGCTGATTTTTGCGCTGGTGGTGCTGTCGGTATTACCGGCCAACTTGATCACTCTGATCCTTGTCATGGGAATTCTTGATTCAACCCGAGTGTATCGGCTGGCCCGCTCGGTGGCTGTCGACATCAACGTTATGGACTTTGTGGAAACCGCCAAGCTGCGGGGTGAGGGGCGGATGTGGATTGTGTTCCGGGAAATTCTGCCCAACGCACTATCACCACTGGTGGCAGAGCTCGGGCTGCGATTTATATTTCAAGTGTTGTTTTTATCGGCGCTGTCTTTTCTGGGGCTGGGGATTCAGCCCCCGGAAGCCGACTGGGGTGGCATGGTTAAAGAAAACAAGGATGGCATTATCTTCGGTATACCGGCCGCGCTGATTCCGGCGGCAGCGATTTCTATACTGGCGATTGCAGTAAACCTTATTGCTGACTGGGTGTTGAACCGCACCACTGATCTGAAAGGCGGCCGCAGCGGACACTAATGACTGACGCTAACGACACTCTGTTACAGGTTGATGGTCTTTGCATCGGTGCCACGGTGTATCCACCCGACGCGAAGCCTCACGAAATAGCCATTGTGGATGACGTGTCTTTTTCGCTTTCGACAGGGCGAGTGCTTGGACTGATCGGGGAGTCCGGAGCCGGTAAATCCACCATTGGTCTGGCAGCGCTGGCCTATGGTCGCGGTGGTGTTCGGATCACCGGCGGTAGTGCGGTTATCAATGGTCGTGATGTTCTTGCGATCGGCAGAAAAGACTTACGGGATGTTCGCGGCAGTGATGTTTGTTACGTCGCGCAATCCGCGGCAGCGGCGTTTAACCCGGCGCATAAATTGATTGATCAGGTAGTTGAGGCGGCTCTGGCAAAAGGTGACCAAAGTAAGGCGTCACTGCATGAGCGAGCTATTGAATTGTTCCGCACGCTGGGTTTGCCGGAGCCGGATCTTATCGGTAACCGCTACCCGCATCAGGTGTCCGGTGGGCAGTTGCAGCGCATCATGACGGCGATGGCGTTGTGCTCTAAACCAGACCTGATTATTTTTGACGAGCCCACCACCGCACTCGATGTCACGACACAAATCGATGTACTGGCAGCGATTAAGCATGCCATCCACGAAACCGGTGTCGCGGCGATCTATATCACGCATGACCTGGCGGTTGTGGCGCAGGTCTCCGATGAAATCATGGTGCTGCGTCATGGTAAAACAATAGAGCATGGCAATACCCGTCAGATCATTGAGCAACCCGCTGATCCCTACACGCGCGCGTTGGTGAACGTGCGAACCATTGATCATCCGGAGGCGCCAGCAGATGGCGAACCGCTGCTCGCTGTCAGCAGTGTCACTGCATCATATGCGGGTAGCAGCGAGCAGGTGTTGCGAAATGTGTCCGTTGAACTTCGACCCGGCCAGACATTGGCAGTGGTGGGTGAGTCGGGATCTGGTAAGTCGACGCTGGCGCGGGTGATTACCGGCTTGCTGCAACCTTCTGATGGGCAGATTCGCTTTAATAACCGGCTTCTGCCTCCGGCGCTTGCCGGGCGCACTAAAAATGATCTGCGTGAACTGCAAATGATTCACCAGATGGCTGATGTTGCCATGAACCCGAGGCACACGGTTCGCACCATTGTGGGCCGACCGCTGGAGTTTTACTTTGGCCTTAAGGGGGCGGCGAAAAAACAGCGTATTGCCGAGTTGCTCGATGAGATTGAGCTCGGTCCCGAATTTGCCGATCGCTACCCGGCAGAGTTGTCCGGTGGTCAAAAACAGCGTGTCTGCATAGCGCGTGCGCTGGCCGCTCAACCCAGGCTGATTATCTGCGATGAAGTAACCAGTGCGCTTGATCCGCTGATCGCTGACGGCATACTGAAGCTGCTACTCGAATTACAACGCATCGAGCAGGTGGCATTTTTGTTTATTACCCATGACCTGGCTACCGTCAAAGCCATTGCCGATTCTATAGCCGTGATGTATCAGGGGGAAGTAGTGCGCTATGGCACTAAAACACAAGTGCTGACACCGCCCTACGATGACTACACCGATCTATTGCTCGCGTCAGTGCCGCGCATGGAGATCGGCTGGCTGGACAAGGCTATCGCCGGCCGCCGTATGGGCAGCGCGGGTAACTAGAGTCATCACCCGTAGCGCTCGTCTGTCACTGATGTCAGTGCTATTTTTAAAGACAATTGATTACCAGTCGAGTGCCTGTGCCGGTCACTAACGGCACCTCTAGTGCGGTCACCAGTCGGTTGCTATCAACCGTGGTGCTGCCGCTGCCGAGTTGACTGCCGTCACTGTTTTGCTCTGCCGTCCAGGTGCATGATTGGCCGCTGGCCGGTTTGAACACACTGGTGTTGCGAGGTGTGACCGACGCGCTCTGGTTATGGTTTGTTGAGCGCAAGGACACTTCATAGCGCGTAGCCGTTTCCGTCACTGGCAGGTGAAAGTTGTTTTCAGTGGTTGACCATTCGATGTTCTGGTTGTAGTTGTCGTCCCCGCTGCCCACCGGCGGTACCGCGCCGGAATTGCTTGCGTTTTGCAGCGCGATCAGGCTCTGTGAGTTCGGATGGTGCCACGGGTTGGTGTTGGCAGGGCTGAGGCCGAACTGCTCAACGTCGACGGCATTGAAGTCCCGCCAGCTGTGATCAACACCGGCGGCGAGTACCGAACTAAACGGGATTTTGCCCTCGGTCATAGCCTGAATCAGTGGTTGTCCCTGAGTCGGGTAGTCAATCGTAGTATCTGCCTTGCCAATATCTATAATCAGGTAGGAGAAGTTATCGCTGCTGCGTGTACGGAATTGCTGTTGGGAGTTCAGCCAGCTCCAGGTCGATACCGGCTGTGCGCCTTCAGCGCTGTATTGACTGATCAGATCGGTGTGCGGCCCGCGTATCACATTGGCTAGATCGCTGGACTGCTCTCCCCAGAGTTGCACAAAAAACTCCTGGAACAACGGGCTTGCAGCGAAATTTGTCATCGGCTGACTGGCGTAAATACCAGAGAAAACTGAAGGGTAGCGCATGCCCAGGCTCAGAGCGCCTCCGGCCCCCATCGAATTACCAACGGCATGGATGTAGTCGGTATCGACGGTAAAATCAGGGTGGTTGATGACTTCATCGATAGCCAGCATGACACGTTGCTCGGTGAAGTTTTCAACGTTGCCTCTGTCGGGTATCGGTCCGTCTGTCAGATAGTTGTGGTCTGCAGCATAGCCGTACCACCAGGTATGCAGTGCGTTTTCGTCGGGACCGGGATCACTCGGAAATAACTGAATTACCTGCCATTGGTTTTCAGTCTCTGACAGCACATTAGGTTTGCCGCCGAACTCATGTAACCCCACTTGTAGTGGATAAGCGCGGGCGGGATCAAAGTTATGTGGCAGTGCCACCATATAGTTGAAGGCGTAGCCGTTTAATGTGGGGTTCCAGTTGGCGTAGTCCATGAAGTGGGTATAGATACGTCCTTTTCCCGAATTAAAGCTGGTTGTCAGAATCGCCGTCGGCGTTGCTACGGTTTCGTTCACTGCTGATGACAACGTATTAGAGCCAGCGACCACAGTTTTGTTCTCGCGGCCGTTGTCGATTGACGTGACTGCGTAGTAGGCATCACCGGCTTCGTCGCTCTGAGTGGTGTAGACAAATAGACCGGTGCTTGAGTCCAGTGGAGCGCCGCCATCGTCAATCACCAGGTAACCGGGTACATCAATTGAGCCGTACTTGTGTACAGAGCTGTCCTGATCCACCGGACCCCAGCGGTTCGTCAGCAGTGTGGCGGAGGCCAGGTTGGCGGTGGTGATAGGTTGTTTGGATCGATACACATGATAGTGGCTGCTGGAGTCCACCTCGTCCCAGGTCAGAAAGCTCTGGCCACTGCGATTCTCTATAGACAGACCGGTCACTAGGCTGGGTTCCGGTTCTGAACTTCGGTCGGTGGTGTCAGAGCCACCGGTGTTGTCAGAGCCACCGGTGTTGTCAGAGCCATCGGTGTTGTCAGAGCCATCGGTGGCGTCAGGGCCATCGGTGTTGTCAGAGCCATCGGTGGCGTCAGGGCCATCGGTGTTGTCAGAGCCATCGGTGTTGTCAGAGCCATCGGTGGCGTCAGGGCCATCGGTGTTGTCAGAGCCATCAGTGGTGTCAGGACCATCGGTGTTGTCAGAGTTATGGTCGGTGTCGGGGCTGGTATCAGTGCCATCACCCTCGCCACCAGCGCCGAGGTCGATATTGTCTTCGTTACCGGCATCGGGAACAACGACACTTGATTCTCCCGAGCAACCGGCAAGAGTCAGTGTTAAAAAGATAGGTATTAGTTTTTTCAACGCGATTATATTCTGAGGTTAAGCCAGTGAGGCGTTGCGCTATGAAGCTTAGAGATCCGGCAGGCCACTGAACTTCGGGCAGACATGCCCGATAAAACGGGCGGAGAGTAGGTCTTCGGTTGTCCGCCGCAAATACCACGCCATTGAACATTGCCGGTTAGTTGCCTCGATGCGGCCAGTCAAGCCACGCCGCACGGTTGCAAGCGCAGTGGCGAATGCGCCTTGTTGTCTGACGCTGCTGGCAATTTCAGGCGATGGTCTCAGCGCGGCCGGCGACTACTGACAACTGGCTAGCGGCTGTTTTTTTCTTTACGGCCGGGCAAGTGCAGCACTCGGGCGACAAAAGCAGCTAACTGCGCCAGTAAAGATTTAAACCTCCGAAGTCTGGACAGCGTTCGCCTGCGCAGGTTTGGCCTGTTCGCGGTCGGTCGGCTGGCCGCGGATTGCAGTGGTGTCGCGGTTTTTTTTTGTTCGATGCCAGCCACCGGTAATTGCGACACCAGTGGGGTTTGCTGTTTCACAACTGCGGGGTATCTCCTGAAGAGGTAGGACATACCGGGTCCGAGTAAGGGGATTGCAAATGCTGGTGTTGAGACGACCGGGTGATGCGCTGAAGAATCGTTGAGGGGTGCGACCGCTGGCTGATGCGTTAACGGCGGTGGTGAATAGGATTTGAAGCTTGCTGGAACCTCGACAATACTGCCCGGGGTTATCGTGTAGGCGCCTGCAGACAGGGTTAGTCCCGAGGCGCTCCGTAGGGTGACTGCGGTTTCCGGCAATGCTGCTGTGGGCTTGATCTCGGCGCCGGGCGCTGGTCGATTGTCCGCTGGTCGATTATCGATGCCGGCGTGCTGATCGCTGATTGTCTGCTTAACACGGCTGTCTGGCAGAATGGTGTTGCGTTGGCCAGCCACTGTGTGCTGATGTGGAGCGTTTTGGCCCAGTGTTATTCCGTCGCTGATTGGGCCTGTGTGACCTGATGTGGTTGTCGGCTGACTTGCCCGGGCGGCGGTTTTCCAGGTGCTGGCTGCCGGCGGCTGGTGCGCGGGCGTTGAATGGTTTGCTGGTGTCGGGACGGCTGGCGTCATACCGGAGTGACGATCTGCCTTGTTGTTGGCTGTTTGCGAGGGGGGATTGCTGTTGGCTGTTTTTTTCAGTACCAGCCGTAACGTCTCGATCAATAGTGTGGACGTTGCTGCTTGTGCGGGCAGTAGCGTGGCTGCCGGGTGTGCCGCGGGTGATCTTGACGCTGTGTGTGCGTATGCGGCAGCGTTGTTGGCCTGACACTGTGAAAGCACTGGCTGTTCCTGGTCTCTTTGTCCCAAATAGTGTGCTTGACTTTACCTCTTGTCACAACAGGGACAGGACCTGAAATCAGGGTGATTACAGGGTTTTTACAGGGTTAATGCGTACATCGTTTTTCAATTGACAGGTGTGCCGGCAAAAGTCAGCTTCTAGAGTGAACATTTGCAGTGAGTGCTTTTCGTTTGTCAGTTTTGCTGCGGGGATTTCGTGGCTTCACCCGGCACGCTTGAACCGTCGGCTGGCAAGCCGGGCCGCAAACCCCGGGGCGGGGTTCGCGGCTGATCGATCAATGCTGTGTCAGCAGGCTAGCTGGCGTTACCCGATTGCTGTCAACAGGGTTTCACCGAGTTTGGCCGGTGACGGTGATACAACAATACCGGCGCTTTCCATCGCGGCGATTTTATCATCGGCCCCGCCTTTGCCACCGGAGATTACCGCACCGGCATGGCCCATCGTGCGACCGGGAGGAGCGGTTCGACCGGCAATAAAACCTGCCATGGGCTTCTTGCGACCTTTGGCGGCTTGCTCTTTCAGCCACTCGGAAGCATCTTCCTCAGCAGAGCCGCCAATCTCGCCAATCATAATAATTGACTGAGTTTCGTCGTCGTCTAGAAAGAGGTCTAGCACATCAATGAACTCGGTGCCTTTTACCGGATCACCGCCGATGCCGACCGCTGTGGTCTGGCCGAGCCCGGCAGTGGTGGTTTGGTATACCGCTTCATAGGTCAGTGTGCCAGAGCGGGATACCACGCCAACCGACCCCTGCTTGAAAATACTGCCTGGCATAATGCCGATCTTGCACTGATTCGGTGTCAGGATACCCGGGCAGTTAGGTCCCACCAATCTAGAGGCAGAGTCTTTCAGTCGCGCTTTGACATTGACCATATCCCGTACCGGTACGCCTTCAGTGATACAGATAATCAATGGCACTTCCGCATCAATCGCTTCAATGATGGCAGCCGCCGCGCCAGCGGGTGGCACATAAACTACCGAGGCATCGGCGCCGGTGGCTTCGCGACCTTCGCGTACAGAGGCAAACACCGGTAGTTCGGTCCCTTCTGCATCGCCGTTGCCGCAAGTCCAGGTGGAACCGCCTTTTTTCGGATGGATGCCGCCGACCATTTGGGTGCCGTGGTAGGCAAGCGCTTGTTCGGTGTGGAAGGTGCCGGTTTTTCCGGTCAGTCCCTGTACCAGTACTTTGGTGTCTTTATTGATCAGTATTGACATGTGCCTTACCCCTTGACCGCTTTGACGATTTTCTGTGCTGCATCATCGAGGTCATCAGCGGCGATAACATTGAGGCCACTGTTGTTGATGATGTCTTTGCCCTCGGCGACTTTGGTACCTTCGAGTCTGACCACCAGAGGTACTTCAAGACCGACTTCCTTAATGGCCTGTACCACACCTTCGGCAATTACGTCGCAGCGCATAATGCCGCCGAAGATATTGACCAGAATTCCTTTGACGTTGGGGTCAGAGGTAATGATCTTAAAAGCGGCGGTAACTTTTTCTGTGGTTGCGCCACCACCGACATCGAGAAAGTTGGCCGGCTCAGCACCGTAGAGTTTGATGATATCCATGGTTGCCATGGCCAGGCCGGCGCCGTTCACCATGCAGCCGATATCCCCGTCCAGAGCGATATAAGCGAGGTCGTGCTTGGAGGCTTCGATTTCTTTGTCGTCTTCTTCTGTTTCGTCACGCAGCCCGGCGATGTCGGGGTGGCGGAACATGGCGTTGCTATCGAATGATACTTTGGCATCCAGCACCTTAAGGTGGCCGTCTTTCAATGTGACCAGCGGGTTGATTTCCAGCAGGCTCATATCGCTTTCAACAAACGCGTTATAGAGAATCGGGAACAGCGTTTTGCCATCTTCGGCGGCGTCGCCGCTGAGCTCAAAAGCGCTGTTCAGGTTGTTGATGTCATCGGCGGTGATGCCTTTCAGTGGATCAATGCCGATGGTGTGTATTTTTTCCGGGGTATCGTGGGCAACGGCCTCGATATCCATGCCGCCTTCGGTGGATGCTACAAACGACACCTGGCTGGTTTCGCGATCAACCAGAATAGACAGATACAGTTCGGTTTCAATGTCAGCGCCATCTTCAATGTAGAGGCGATTGACCTGCTTGCCGGCCGGTCCGGTTTGCTGCGTTACCAGGGTTTTGCCAAACATTTCATTGGCATTGGCCTTTGCTTCGTCAGCGGAAAAACTGACCCGAACCCCGCCTTTGGCGTCGGCACCGAGCTCCTTGAATTTGCCCTTGCCGCGACCTCCTGCGTGAATCTGACTTTTGACCACATACACCGGCCCCGGCAGTGCCGCTATGGCTTGGTCGATATCGTTCAGTGATAGTACGGGCTCGCCTTTCGATACTGGCGCGCCGAAGCCCGCCAGCAGTTTTTTGGCCTGATACTCATGAATGTTCATTTAACATCGTTCTCCATTGAGGTCGCAAATTTCTAGTGTTTGATATGTGGTAAAAGTGATTTGAATGCCGGGGTGCCTGCTTTGCCCAGCCATTCGAAAACCGCCATTTCTGTTGTGACAATACCTATTCCCATGGCGCTTAGTCGGGTAATGCAGGCGCGTTCACTCTCGAGGGTTCGAGATGCTGTGGCGTCAGCGACAACAAACACCTCGTAACCGTCTTCAATCAGGCTGGCAGCGGTTTGCATCACGCAGATGTGTGCCTCCATACCGGCGAGCACTGCCTGCCTGCGGTTGAGCTGCTTAAACGCATATGAAAAATCCTGATCTTCCATGCAGGAAAAATGAATCTTCTCAAAGACCCGGCTGCTGCCCGAGGCGCTGATGATTTGTGGCATTGTTGCCCCCAGTCCTTCGGGGTATTGCTCGGTAATAAGAGCCGGAACATGACAAGCCTGCGCCGCCGTTAAAAGCAGCGTTGTGTTTTTCAGGGTGCGGGCAGGCGCCTGCATCGCAGGTACCAGTTTTTCCTGTATATCAATTACAACCAAAACTGAATCTGTTGCGCGTATAAGCAAACCTGCCTCACTTTACTAGTGCAAGAACCAGCCCTGTCTGAGGCGTGCGCAGTTTACTGGCAGGAAATTCGTGCCAACTGGCAGATACTGGTCGGGGCGTACAAAGGCCGGAATTATACCGATACGCCAGTGACATTGGACGAACCTTTGTGGAACGACATAAAGAGTGTTTTCTTTTATGCAGTGTATATTGTATATTGTATACCAGAGAAAAATCCAAAGTCACTGGGTCCCTGGCAGGCGCAACGCTGGCCGGGGTGTGGGGGATAACAACAGCAACGGTATACAAACTAAGGTTGCTTGAAGGACAAACTAACGCGATGACAAATTCTGCAGACACTCAATCTGGCAACACCAATGAGTTGACCGACGGATTTCACCTGCTAATCGATGCACTCAAATTAAACGGGTTGAACACCATCTATGGTGTACCCGGTATTCCCATCACTGATTTTGGCCGTTTGGCGCAAGCCAGTGGTATGCGGGTTATCTCTTTTCGCCATGAGCAGCACGCAGGTAATGCTGCTGCAATCGCGGGCTATCTGACGCAAAAGCCGGGTGTCTGTCTGACAGTGTCCGCACCGGGTTTTCTGAACGGGTTAACTGCGCTGGCCAATGCCACTACCAATTGCTTCCCGATGATTTTACTCAGCGGTTCGTCAGAGCGGGAAATCGTTGACCTGCAGCAGGGTGACTATGAAGAAATGGACCAGCTCGCTATCGCCAAGCCATTGTGCAAGGCGGCATTCCGGGTCTTGCATGCCGAAGACATCGGCATTGCAGTCGCACGTGCGATACGGGCCGCGGTATCCGGCAGACCGGGGGGCGTTTATCTGGATCTGCCGGCCAAATTGTTCGGCCAGGTGATGGATGCCGAGGCAGGTCGGCAGTCACTGGTTGAGGTGGTCGATCCTGCCCCTAAGCAGTTGCCTGCGCCTGACGCGGTTGCGCGTGCGCTCGACGTTTTAAAGAGCGCTAAAAAGCCGCTGATCATCCTTGGTAAAGGGGCTGCTTATGCGCAGCAGGATGAGGTCGTGCGAAATTTTGTTGAGCGCAGCGGTATTCCGTACCTGCCAATGAGCATGGCAAAGGGTCTGCTGCCGGATAACCATCCACAGTCGGCCGGTGCTGCCCGGTCGCTCGCGCTAAAAGAATCAGATGTCGTTGTAATGGTTGGAGCACGGCTGAACTGGCTGTTGTCGCACGGCAAAGGCAAAAGCTGGGGGGCACCGGGGTCGAAAAAATTTATCCAGATTGATATCGAGCCCCGTGAGATGGACAGTAATGTCGAGATCGCTGCACCACTGGTGGGCGATATCGGTTCCTGTCTGGCTGCGCTGAATGACGGTATGGCCGGTGACTGGCAGGCACCGCCGCAAACCTGGCTGACAGCGATCAATGAAAAGCGCGAAGGCAATCTGGCAAAAATGGCACAGCGGCTTGGCTCCGATACCACGCCGATGGATTTCCACACCGCGTTGAGTGCTTTGCGAGACATCGTCAAAGACCGACCCGACGCCATGCTGGTGAATGAAGGCGCTAACACGCTCGACTTCGCCCGCAGCATTATCGATATGTATAAACCACGCAAGCGACTTGATGTGGGTACCTGGGGCATTATGGGCATCGGTATGGGAGCGGCTGTGGCTGCTGCTATCGAAACCGGTAATCAAGTGCTGGCAGTAGAAGGTGACAGCGCGTTTGGGTTCTCCGGAATGGAAATCGAAACTATCTGTCGCTATCAGCTACCGGTCTGTATCGTTGTGTTTAATAATAACGGCATCTATCGCGGTACTGATGTGAATCCCTCCGGCGGCAGTGACGTTGCGCCGACGGTATTTGTAAAGGATTGTCGCTACGATAAAATGATGGAAGCGTTTGGTGGCGTTGGTGTCTATGCCACTAGCC
Source organism: uncultured Granulosicoccaceae bacterium (assembly GCA_938003855.1). Classification (GTDB taxonomy): domain Bacteria; phylum Pseudomonadota; class Gammaproteobacteria; order Granulosicoccales; family Granulosicoccaceae. The sequence continues at coordinate 35,521 of CALKXD010000019.1, forward strand.
GTGACGAGCTTAGTAAAGCCGTTAATGAGGCCATGGACGCTGGTGTGCCCACACTTGTTAATGCGGTAATTGATGAAAACTCCGGGACTGAAAGCGGTCGTATAGGCAATTTGAACCCGCAGAGTGTCGTGAAGAAATAAACTCACTTTTAACGCTGTAGAAAACAGCAGACCAGGTAATTTCATGAAAGCACTGGAAGGTATAAAGATACTCGACTTCACTCATGTACAGTCCGGACCCACCTGCACCCAGCTGCTGGCCTGGTTCGGTGCTGACGTGATCAAGGTAGAGAGACCGGGTGTCGGTGATGCAACCCGTCAGCAATTGGTTGATGTACCCGGTGCCGACAGTCTCTATTTCACCATGCTCAACCACAACAAGCGTTCCATCGAGCTGAATTCCAAAAATGAGACCGGTAAAGAAGTACTTACCCGCTTAATAGAAGAATGCGATGTGCTGGTCGAGAACTTTGCACCGGGCGCTCTGGATCGCATGGGATTTACCTGGGAGCGGATTCAGGAAATTAACCCGCGTATCATAATGGCATCTATTAAAGGATTCGGGCCGGGTAAATACGAAGACTGCAAAGTCTATGAAAATGTCGCTCAGTGTGCTGGCGGCTCGGCGTCGACAACCGGTTTTCTGGATGGTCCGCCATTGGTCACTGGTGCTCAAATCGGTGATTCCGGTACGGGTTTGCACTTGTGTCTGGGGATTGTTACGGCTTTGTTTCAGCGTGAAAAGACCGGACGGGGTCAGAAAGTATCCTGTGCTATGCAAGACAGCGTATTGAATCTGGCCAGAGTTAAGCTGCGCGATCAGCAGCGGCTTAATGCCGGTCCGCTCAAGGAGTACTCACAGTTTGGTGAAGGTATTCCTTTTGGTGAAGCGACCCCCAGGGCGGGCAATGATTCCGGTGGTGGCCAGCCCGGCAGAATACTGAAGTGCAAAGGCTGGGAGCAGGACCCCAACGCCTATACGTATTTTATTATTCAGGCGGCCGTGTGGGAGAAAGTCTGCGATGTTATCGGTAAGCCCGAGTGGAAAACTCAGGAAGGTTATGCCAAGCCTCCTGAGCGTCTCGATAAACTCAACGAAATATTCAATGCGGTAGAACAGTGGACCATGACCAAAAATAAATTTGAGGTCATGGAAATCTGTAATCCGCAGAATATTCCGGTCGGTCCTATTTTGTCGATGAAAGAAATTTCTGAAGACGAGGGGCTGTACGCCACTGGTACGATGGTTAAAGTCGACCACCCGGAGCGTGGCGCGTATCTGAGTGTTGGCTGCCCGATAAAACTCTCGGATACCAGTGTTGAAGTAACCCGCTCGCCACTGCTTGGTGAGCACACCAGCGAGATACTTGAGCAGGTATTGGGTTATCAGGGCGATGACTTGCAGCGGGTGATTGGATCCGGCGCCGTTGGCGATGTGAAATCTTAAGCTTTGTGGGTCAACTAAAGAGTAAGGGTAAAATATGCGCTTAATAGTGATGGGGCAGCAGGCCTTTGGTAAAGATGCGTTGGCTAAAATTCTCGATGCCGGGGTGGATGAAGTAGTTGCCGTCTACTGCGAGCCTGATCGGGATGGTGGTAAGGTTGACCCGATCAAAGAGTTTGCGTTGGAAAAGGGTATTGCCGTTTTTCAACCTCCCCACTTTAAAGAGCAGCAGTCACTCGATGATATGGCCGCACTGAATGCAGATCTCATGGTCATGGCATTTGTGAATGTGTTTGTGCCGCAGGCCGCGCGCGATACCCCCCGGCAGGGTTCTATTTGTTTCCATCCGTCACTATTGCCATTGCATCGCGGTCCATCGGCGGTGAACTGGCCGATTATTGCCGGGCGTCGGGAGTCTGGTTATTCATGGTTTTACCCGACCGATGGTCTCGATGAGGGTGATGTTCTGCTGCAGTGGCAGTGCCCGATAGAGCCCGATGACACAGTCATTAACCTGTACTTTAAAAAGATCTATCCGTCGGCCATCGATTCAGTTCTGGAAGTCTGTGATTTGTTCCGCTCCGGCAATCCGCCACACAGTGTGCAGGATGAGTCACAGGCAACCTATGAGCGGCGCTGCACAACCAGGCACGCACGCATAGACTGGTGTAAGCCGGTTGATCAGGTTTACAACCTGATACGGGGTTGCAATCCGGCTCCCGGTGCCTGGACCACGCACAACGGAGACAAGCTGGGTATCTTTGATTGTGCTCGTATTGACGGCGATGGCATTGCCGGCAGGGTAATGGATGTCACAGATGAGGGTTTTGTGTTGCAAAGTGTCGGTGGGCGGATACTTATAAAACGGGTTAAGCCGCATGATGGCGGGAAACTCCCGGCGGTTGAATGGGTGGCTGCCAGTGGTCTGGCAGTTGGCGATACGTTAGGTGACCTGTAAGCATTAGTGCCGGAGGCTGGTCGCGATCACAGGTAACCGTTTTTCACAGACAAACGAGGCAAACAAGATGGCAGTTAAGACCGATATAGAAATTGCTCGCGAGGCAACCAAGCGGCCGATACTCGAGATAGGAGATAAACTTGGCATTCCGTCCGAGTCAATGGTTCCCTACGGACATGATAAGGCCAAGGTATCTGAAGAATTCATCAAGGCCCAAGCCGGTAAAGAAGACGGTAAATTGATACTGGTAACCGCGATCAACCCGACACCTGCCGGTGAAGGCAAGACGACCACCACGGTGGGTCTGGGCGATGGTCTGAATGCTATTGGTAAAAACGCGGTGATCTGCATTCGTGAAGCCTCACTCGGGCCTTGCTTTGGCATGAAAGGCGGTGCGGCAGGCGGTGGCTATGCCCAGGTGGTGCCGATGGAAGACATGAACCTCCACTTCACCGGTGATTTTCACGCTATCACGTCGGCACACAATCTGTTGGCGGCAATGATCGACAACCATATCTACTGGGGCAATGAGCTTGAGATAGACTCGCGTCGTGTGGTTTGGCGTCGTGTTATGGATATGAATGATCGCGCCTTGCGTCAGATTACGGCAAGCCTCGGTGGCGCCACCAATGGTTTCCCCAGAGAAGCAGGCTTCGATATCACCGTAGCCTCTGAAGTTATGGCGATACTGTGCCTGGCGAATGATCTCGAAGATCTGGAAAAGCGCCTGGGTGATATTATCGTGGCCTACAAGCGGGATAAAATCACCCCGATCTATTGCCGCGATATAAAAGCTGACGGGGCCATGGCAGTACTACTGAAAGACGCCATGCAACCGAATCTGGTGCAAACCCTCGAGAACAACCCGGCGTTTGTTCATGGTGGACCATTTGCCAATATTGCCCACGGCTGCAACTCGGTCATCGCCACTAAGACAGCGTTGAAACTCGGTGACTACGTAGTGACTGAAGCGGGCTTTGGTGCTGACCTGGGGGCCGAGAAATTTCTCGATATAAAATGCCGTAAAGCAGGGCTGGCTCCATCGGCGGTTGTACTGGTCGCTACGGTCCGTGCCATGAAAATGAATGGTGGCGTGGCTAAAGAAGATCTCAATGCCGAAAACGTCGAGGCGGTATCCAATGGCTGCGCCAACCTGGGCCGTCATATAGAAAATCTTAAACAGTACGGTGTACCGGTGGTGGTTGCGATTAATCACTTTACCCTCGATACCGACGCCGAGATTGCGGCGGTACAAGACTATGTAAAATCACAGGGGTCTGATGCTGTTGTGTGCAAGCATTGGGCGCATGGCTCGGACGGTACCAAAGACCTGGCAAACCGGGTGGTTGAAGTGATTGATCAGGGCGATTCGAATTTTGCCCCGCTGTACCCGGACGAGATGCCATTGATGGATAAAATCGAAACTATCGCCAAACGCATCTATCGAGCTGAAGAAGTACAGGCTGACCAGCCTATTCGCGATCAACTGAAAGCCTGGGAAGATGCGGGCTACGGCCATTTGCCGATTTGCATCGCTAAAACACAGTACTCGTTCAGTACCGATCCTAATGAGCGTGGCGCTCCGACCGGACACAGCATCCCGATCCGTGAGGTGCGTTTATCTGCAGGGGCCGGATTTATCGTGGCGATTTGCGGGTCGATCATGACCATGCCCGGCCTGCCCAGAGTGCCGTCGGCCGAAGTTATTCGATTGAACGATGATGGACAGATAGACGGCTTGTTCTAGCGATACATCGGGAGGCGGTTTTCCGTTCTCTCGCGGGTAAGACAGATCGAGTCCGTGGTGGCTCGATGCGGTAGCGTGAGGCTGGGCTGATGTTTGGCGCACGAAGTCCAAGCGGCTTTTAGGGTCAGTAGCCTCTTGTGAACTGTGAGGGTCTGATCGTGTCCGCTTCTGTGCATAATGCTAGATTAGGAATTGCGCTTTGCAGTAACGCTGGTATACAGTATACCAGCGGTTCAAACCCAACATAGAGAGAGGAATATGACAATATCTATCCGAAAACTGGTAAGCACCGGCGCGATTTGCCTGGCTTCCATGGGACTTACCAACATTGCCCAGGCATGGGAGCCCACCAAGCCGGTAGACTTCGTCATTATGGCTGGTAAAGGCGGTGGCGCAGACAAGATGGCCAGACTGATGCAGTCTATTGTCGAAAAAGAAGATCTGGCTTCACGGCCGCTGGTTCCAACCAATAAGCCCGGCGGTTCAGGTGCCGAGGCACTGGTACACATGAAAGGGGTCAATGATCCTGATCACACCATCATGGTTACTCTTAACTCATTCTTCACCACGCCGCTGCGTCAGCCCGGCCTTGATATCGATATCATGAAATTCGCGCCGGTCGGGCGTATGGCTGAAGATACGTTTCTGCTTTGGGTAAACAAAGAAGAAGGCATCAACACTTTTGAGGAGTTCGTTGCTGAAGCTCAAAAACGCGGCTCTGGCTGGGTGATGGGTGGTACCGGAAAGAACTCCGAAGATAACATTATTACAGACCATCTGAACGGCGCTTACGACCTGAAAATCAAGTATATCCCGTACAAAGGTGGTGGTGCGGTTGCCAAGGATCTGGCGGGTCAGCAGATTCACAGCTCGGTGAATAACCCTTCAGAAGCACTGGGTTTTTATGAAAGCGGTGACGTCATACCGTTGGTAGCATTCACCGACGAGCGCCTGCCTATGTTTCCTGATGTTCCTACACTGAAAGAAACAGGTTCTGACTTCTCTTACTTTATGCAGCGTTCGGTAGTCGGTGCTCCGGGTATGTCTGATGACGCACTTGAGTATTTCACCGGTCTGTTCACCAAGGTATACGAGTCGTCTGACTGGCAGGACTATAAAAGTAGCAAATCACTGATGGGTGATTTCATGGCGGGTTCTGATCTGTCTGATTACTGGGATGTTCAGCGTAATCGTCACACGGATATCCTGAAAGCCTCCGGTGCGATCAAGTAGCAGTCAGCACTGCAGTACCACGTCCCGCGATGGGGCGTGGTTTTTGTAAAAACCCCCTGTTCGTGTGGCAGTCCGGCCACTAATTTTCCTGGGTCTAAAGGTACCAATCGATGCGTCGTGCCGAACTCGTCACCGCCTTTGTGCTTGCTCTATTGTCTGCCTATTTGATGTGGAAAAGCGGTGAAGGGCCCTCCTGGGACCCTGATATAGCCCGTTTTGATAACATCGGGTTTGATGAAACCGGTGCACCCGGTTCGGGCTTCTGGCCGTTCTGGCTGTCACTGACGATGTTAATCTCCAGTATCTGGATCATGGTTAACTGGTGGCGCAAAACCTCACCACCTTCACGATCGACAAAGCCTTATATGGACAGCTACTCGTGGCGCATGATGTTGTTGGTCGGCGGAGGACTATTTGCCTTTCTGGGGCTGATTGAATGGCTCGGTTTCTACATCGGTATATTTCTTTTCCTGGTGTATTACCTGCGTTTTCTAGGTAGCCATGCGTGGCGCCGTACGCTGTTGATCTCAACTCTGACACCAGTGTTTTGCTTCTTTTTCTTTGATGTGGCAATGCGGATTGTGCTTCCGAAAGGTATCAGTGAACCGCTATTCCTACCGCTTTATGACATCTTTCTCTGAGGCTGTGGCATGGATATTATCCCTTCACTAATTGATGGAATTTTTCAGGCCCTGCTGCCGATCAACCTGGCGCTGTGCGTGGTCGGGGTGGTCGTCGGTTTATTTGTCGGTGCGATGCCGGGGCTGGGGTCGGTCAACGGTGTTGCCATTCTGTTGCCGTTCACCTTTGTGATTCAGGACCTAACCGGCACGGCAACGTCGCCGATGATTTTTCTTGCGGCGATCTATTACGGGGCAATGTACGGCGGGGCGATATCTTCGATCACACTTGGCATTCCGGGGGCATCAACGGCGGTGGCAACCACTTTTGATGGTCGGCCACTGGCACTGAAGGGCCATGCCGAGCGCGCACTGGTCACAGCGGCGATAGCTTCATTTGTCGGGGCGACGGTTGCCAATATCTTTTTCACCGCGTTTGCACCGCCGCTGGCGACGGTGGCGTTGAAGTTTGGTAACCCTGAAATATTTGCTCTGATGCTGCTGGCGTTTTCCACCTTCATCGGACTAGGGGGCGACGACATCCCAAAGACTATTATTTCTATATCACTGGGTCTGGTACTGGCGACGGTCGGCTTTGACATTATCACCGGAGAGCCGCGGTTGCAGTTTGGCGATCCGCTTGATTTGTTCGCGGCGACGGCGGGCTGGATCGATACCACCGGTTTTTCACACGGTATTCGATTTCTGGTGTTGGCGATTGGTGTATACGGCATCGGCGAGATGATCTGGACCATCAACAGCACGCGTGGTGAGGTCACCATGACCGAGGCCAACGTGAATTTTAAATCGGTGATGGCGGCGATCAAAGCGTTTCCGAAAGCCTGGAAAGGCACAACGATTGGCTCGTTCCTCGGTTTTTTTGTTGGTATTCTGCCAGCGGCGGGGGCAACACCTGGATCGCTGATGTCCTACGGGGTTACCAAAATGCTGTCCAAGGACAAGGACTCCTACGGCAAAGGCAATGTCAACGGGATCGCGGCCCCTGAGGCTGCCAACAATTCTGCATCGACCGGCGCTATGTTGCCGATGATGACACTGGGTATTCCCGGCTCACCGACTACTGCGGTATTGCTTGCCGGCATGGTGATCTGGGGTCTGCAGCCCGGCCCGCTGCTGTTTTCGGAGCAGCCTGATTTTGTCTGGCCGTTGATCGGCAGTTTTTATGTATCAAATTTAGTCGCGGTGCTAGTGAACCTGGCTTTTATTCCGGTGTTTCTGTGGATGTTGCGCATGCCATTTACAATACTGGCTCCAATGATTTTTGTGCTAAGCGTGATTGGTACCTATGCCGCTTATCAGAATATGTTTGATGTCTGGCTCATGCTGATATTTGGTATGGGGGCCTATCTGCTGCGTATTCTGGATTACCCGCTGGCACCGGCGGTGCTGGCGATTGTGCTGGGCCCGATTGCCGAGCCGACCATGCGTCAGTCGCTGCTGTTATCGGACGGGAGTTTTGCAATTTTCTTTAACCGGCCGATTGCGGGTCCCATTACCGTGATTGCGTTGATACTCATTTTTCTGCCGCTGGTTAAATTTATTCTGGATAAGGTGCGCTCGAAGTAATAGCGAGTAACCAGGGCACACAGCAGGGACGCGACCAGATGCCGGCCACCCGTCACCCGTCCGACCCCTGTGACGCGTGGAACCCCGGCCTTAATTCAACAATCCCTGCGGTACTTCAGCCGCAGGTCACACTGTTCCGGTCAGAAAACGCATTTATAGATTTTACCGAAGCGCAGGAGTTGTCCGACTTTTGCGGCCTGCGCTCAGCTGATCTTATTTCCCTTCGGCCTGAGCGACTGCTGATCCATGAACTGTTGATCAGAGTCAGTGCTGATTTATCGGTGCCGGATGGCCCGAACTACGAAGACCTGGGCATTAATTTGCGTGCGATGGTGGCCACCATCTATAACCGTGATCTTCAGGCTGAACTCCCCGCTTTGCTGGCAGCCTTCGAGCAATGCCGAAGTGAAGCTCAAGACTATATAGATGATCAGCTGGCACGTTATGTATTCAACCCACCGCCACCCGCAGTGGTTGAGCAACCGTCATGGTGGCAGCGATTAATATCTCCGGCACCGGCTGCAAAAAAATCTGTCCCCGCTGAGGCACCGGAAATACCGGCACTGGCCAGTTGGCAGCAACAGCTGGAGGGCACTGACAGGCCGTTGCATAAATCCTGTTTAACCGCGCTGATCAGCGTGGTTGGCGCCATCGTCGGCCATCGCGGGCGGCTGCCGCCGGACCCGGAGCTTGTCTGCCGGCTGGCCACTAATCAGGTGTGCAACCAACACGGTAGCGCTGTGCTAGGCGCACTGATTGAACCCCTGATCAAATCTGCCGCAGTACGTGAGGGATACCGCTATCTGCCGGAGCAGACCAGTCCGGTGATCATGAATGTTAAAGGTGCATCCGCGTCCGGCAAAAGCACCATCAGGCCACAGCAAACCCGGCTTGCCGGGCAACTCGGTATTCCGTGGCAGGACTTTGCACTGATCAGCCCGGACTATTGGCGAAAGTATCTGCTCGACTACAGCGCGCTCGGCAGTGACTATAAATACGCAGCCATGCTGACCGGTCAGGAGCTTGAAATCATCGATAAAAAGCTTGATCGCTACATGGCAGAGAAAGCGACTCGCGGCAAAATATCTCACTTGCTGATCGATCGGTTTCGCTTTGACAGCTTCAGTGTTGATGGCGGTGGCAGTTCCGACAGCCGTTTATTGTCTCGATTCGGTGATCGCATCTTTATGTTTTTCATGGTTACCCCGCCGGCCGAGACGGTGGTCCGTGCCTGGGAGCGTGGAAAAACCACTGGTCGCTATAAAGCGGTGGATGATTTGCTCTACCACAACGTTGAGGCTTTTACCGGTATGCCTGCGTTGTTTTTTTCGTGGGTGTTGTCCGACGAAAAAAAACGGGTTCATTTTGAATTTCTGGATAACGATGTACCGCTGGGGCAGTTGCCTAAAACCGCCGCATTTGGCTGGAACAACTGTCTGACGATTCTCGACGTTGAGGTAATGCTCAACATTGATCGGTATCGCAAGGTGAATGTCGATGCGGCCGGTCCCACGGAGGTCTTTAAGTCCAGCGATCAGAATACCGCGGCTAACTCTGTCTTTTTGTCGCGCTGTATCAGCAAAATCAGTGATGTGACGTTTGCCGATCAGGACACGGCGCAAGTGTACGCGCGCTTTGGCGATGGTAAACTGACAGGGTGGGATTCTACCTACCTTGATAGTCAACCCGACGATTCCTGCCTGAAGCAGGTATTAGAACAATTCGGATATGACGGCAGCAGCGGTTCGGGTGGTATTGTCACGGAGCACGCTCTGAAAGTGTCTGGAGAAAAAAACTGCACGCTTGGTCGCTGGGGAATGTCCGGTTAGCCGCGTCGAATTATTAACGTCGATGTCTGCAGACACCCTGATTGGTCAGATATTCCCACCGTTATCAGACAAACTGCACCTTGAATCCCCGGGGTGATTAACTCGAGTTGAACTCAGTGCTACAACAATGCGATGTGATTTATGTGGTTTGGTGAGTTGCCTGTCGAAGAGGCGGAAGGTTGCCTGCTTGCGCACAGTGTGCGGTTGCAACGGGGCCGGGTGGCCAAAGGCAGTGAAGTCACGTCAGCGCTGATCGAACAGTTACGGGCTGACGGCTATTGCACGCTGACGGTCGCGCGTCTTGAAGAAGACGACATTCACGAGGATAGCGCCGCACTGGAACTGGCGTCGGCAATTGCCGGTGATGGAGTTACTATCGATCGTGCCCACACCGGTCGGGTAAACTTCTATGCTAGACATGACGGACTGTTGTGCTTTGAGCGGGACGCGGTCTGTGCCTTCAATACTGCGGATGAAGCGGTTACATTGGCTACCTTGCCGGAAAACACCTGGGTACTTGCCGGCAGGATGGTAGCGACCTGCAAGATCATCAGTTACGCGGTAGAAAAAAAGTGCGTTGAGGCGGCCCGGCAATCGATCTCAGGCAAAACCATTGCCGTCCATGCGGCACAGCCGCATCGGGTGGTCTTGTTGCAAACCACCTTGCCGACAGTGAAATCAACAACGCTTGATAAAACCTGTGCGGTCACTGAGCAGCGTCTGACAATGCGGTCGGCCGTTCTGGCCTTTGAGGCTCGCTGTGATCACTCTATAGAAGCGCTGGCCGCTGAACTGCAGAAAATAGATTATCAGGCGATCGACTGGATTCTGATCGTCGGTGCGTCAGCAATAACCGATCGCCGTGATGTCATACCACGGGCAATAGTGACCGCGGGTGGGGTGATTGATCGTTTTGGTATTCCGGTCGACCCCGGTAACCTGTTGCTGCTTGGTCAGCTGTCGAATTGTCGCGTCGTTGGTTTGCCGGGTTGTGCGCGTTCGCCAAAATATAACGGACTTGATCAACTGCTGGATCGTATGGCCTGCAACGTGGTTATTGATCAGCAATGGTTAAACAGTCTGGGGGTCGGTGGTCTGCTGACCGAGATGGTTGATCGACCGCAACCCAGAGTGTCCGCGAGGTCTGTCGTGTCTGACACCGCCAGAATTGCGGTGCAACCGCTGACAGACAAGCCGGTGATCGCGGGATTGCTGCTGGCGGCAGGGTCCTCACGTCGGGCCGGAGACATCAACAAGCTTCTGAGCCTTTACAAAGGCAGGCCGATGGTGCATGCCGCGCTGCAGGCACTAACGGCCAGTGATGTTGATGCTGTGCATGTTGTGACCGGCTTTGAACACGAAAAAATAGAGTCTGAACTTGCCGGCTATGATGTCAGAAGTCACTATTGTTCTTCTCATGCATTGGGTTTGGCGCACTCGCTGGCCAGCGGTATATCACGGCTGGAGAACACTGACGCGGTGCTGGTCTGCCTTGGCGATATGCCGCACATCAGCAGTGAGCTGATTAATCGCTTAATTGCCGCGGTCACCGATGATGCAGCGAATATCATTGTCGTGCCTGTGGCGAGTGGCAAGCGCGGTAACCCGGTGGTGGTCGGCAGCGCTTTTTTTGATGTGCTGCTGCAGCATGAGGGTGACAGTGGCGCTAAATTTTTAATGAAGCAATACCCTGAACTTGTGTTGGAAGTGCCTATCGAAGATGACAGTATATTTTTGGACTACGATACCTCTGATGCATTGCAGAATCTTTCCGATCTCTCCTGAAGCCTGTCTGGTCCGTGTGCTACTGGCACTGGCAGTCGTACTCGCACCGTTGACCGCATCGGCGGCTTCCACTGATGACAGTCGCGAGAACAACAAGGTTGTACGGATTGCCGCAGCGTCCTCTCTGCAGTTTGCTCTGAACGAAATTGCGACGGCTTTTGCCGATCAAACCGGAGCAGCACCACCGCAAATTGTGTATGGGTCTTCGGGTAATCTGTTCCGTCAGATTATGCAGGGGGCATCGTTTGATCTGTTCGTATCAGCGGACAGTAAGCTGGTTAGCCGGCTGGTAGAGGCGGGCAGGACTGATGGCGCAGGAGCGCAGTTCGGCAGCGGTCGACTGGTGCTGTACCGTGGCAAAAGTACCGGTCTCGAGCTCGATCAAAGTCTGGTCGGCTTTCGCGCCGCGTTGCAGGCGGGCCGTGTGAACAAAGACGACAAGCCAATCAACTTCAAGCTGGCGATGGCCAATCCGCGTCATGCGCCCTATGGTCTAGCCGCGCAACAGGCGCTTGAATCATTGCAGCTCTGGGATCTGGCCAAACCCCATCTGGTGTTTGGCGAGAAAGTATCGCAGGCGGCCCAGTTTGTTGCCAGTGGTGCCTCAGAGATGGGCCTGATATCGCTGTCACTGGCGCTGTCCGAGCCATTACGGCAGGCTGGTGATCATGTTGTGATCGACGCGCAACACCATCAACCGTTACCCCTGTCAATGGCATTACTGGACGGCTCGGCGAAACTGACCGGAGACCTATACGGGTTTGTACTGCAGTCGCCGCTGGCAACGGAAATACTGCAGAAGTACGGGCTTCGTTAGAAGTCACAAGGGGGCGGCGAAACATTGCTGGTTCCGGTGAAGTGGGCAGCATTAGAGTCGCGCAGGCCGGTTAATTTTTTACGGCACCGCGATCATCACCGCCCGATAACGAAAACACCAGCGCTATAGCGCCTAGAGAAATCACCAGCAACAGTGCTGACATCACCGCCGCGGCGTGGTTGTCAAAGGATTGCACGCTGTCATAGATCGCAATTGCAATCGTGCGGGTCTCTCCGGGTATATTGCCTCCTACCATCAGCACCACACCGAATTCACCGAGCGTGTGCGCAAAAACAAGTACCGCCGCGCCCAGTACCCCGGGCCATACCAGCGGCAGCTCGATGGTCCGGAATTGCTGCCACTTCGACAACCCGCAGCAGGCCGCTGCATCTCTGACATCGCGGGATATTGTCTCGAATGCACGCTGCATCGGCTGTATGGCGAACGGGATATTAAAAATGATAGAGGCGATCAGCAGTCCTTCAAAACTGAAAGCCAGCGAAGTGCCGAACACCGAGGCATACGCGCCGCCTAGACTCGAGTTGCTGGCAAAAACAGACAGCAGGTAAAAGCCCAGTACGGTTGGCGGCAGTACCAGTGGCAGCGCCAGCAGCGCCTGCACGATTGGCTTGGCTCTGAACTGACTCCAGGCCAGCCAGCGGCTGATCAGCAAACCTGTCGGCAGTAATAACACCAGCGTCCAGACAGACAGTTTCAATGACAGAGCAAATGCTGACCAATCCATAGTTAGTGTCCGGTGAATTCGCTGCGAATCAGATCATTGTGTTCGCCTATCGCTGGTACCTTTCCCATGATTGACGGTTGATCAGGCGTTCGTGCAGAGGGTGCGAGTAATTCGATCTCACTATGCTCACCGGCAATAGTGGCGTAGCGGTTTTGCGGGTGTTGCAATAGATCGTCAAGATCCGATAAGCGGCCGAAGGCAATGCCGGCTGTGTTGAGCCTTAGTATATTTTCTTCCCGCGAGTATTGCATAAAGGTCTTAGCCACCAGCGCATCGACGGCGGTGCGGTTGTTCATGCGCTCAGCATTACTGGCAAAGCCCGGCGACTCTGGCAGGTCCGGCTGTTGTAATACGATTTCGCAAAAGCGCTGCCATTCCCGTTCGTTTTGTATAGAGATAAGCAATACCTTGTCATCGCTGCAGGGGTAGGCGCCGTAGGGTGCAATGCTCGGGTGACTCAACCCGTGGCGACCGGGGTTGCGTCCGCCGTAGCGGTATTGCAGATACGGCACGTTCATCCAGTCGGCCATTGCCTGATACAAGGACACTTCGATGTGGCGTCCTTTTCCCTGTGATGGTCCCTTGCGCTCACGAGCAAACAACGCTTGCAAAATAGATTGATGGGCCGACATGCCGGCAGCGATATCGCACACCGACACCCCCACACGCGCCGGGCCGTCGGTGGTGCCGTTGATCGCGCACAAGCCCGATTCTGCCTGTATCAGCAGATCGTAGGCTTTTTGCAATCGATACGGGCCGTCTTCACCGTAGCCTGAAATTGAACAGTGGATCAATGATGGAAACTGCGTGCTCAGTTCGGTCGCACCAAAGCCCAGCCGCTGCGCTGCACCTGGTGCCAGGTTCTGAATGAAGACATCTGCCCGTTGCAGCATAGTGCGCAGTAAATCGTGGTCCTGCTGCTGTTTTAGGTTCAGTGTGATCGATTGCTTGCCATGATTAAGCCAGACAAAGTAGGCGCTTTCGCCGTTGACCAGAGCATCGTAGTTGCGGGCAAAATCACCTTCTTCGCGTTCGATTTTGATCACCCGTGCACCGGCCTGCGCAAGGCGGCCTGAGGCGTAGGGTGCGGCGACAGCTTGTTCCAGGCTGACTACCGTGATTCCGTCGAGATCGAACATATCTGTGTCCATGTGGTGTGAGGTGAGCGGCGTCTGTTCGACTGCGTCCGGGCGCGTAGGTTGCGTGCCCGGCGGCGTCCGTCACCATAGCGGTGACTGGCGCTGAATGTAACGCTGTCGCGCGCGTGTGTCGATGCACCTGTTTACTGATGGTTAGTTGCGGCTTTAATCGTTAAACTGGGAAGCATTGATGATCGGGCTGTCTGTCCGATTGCCTTTGATGCATAAACAGGCTGAAAACTATGTTGCAAAGCGTCGAGATGACGATCAATGGAAAAGCGGTCAAAGAGACCGTGGAGCCACGCAATCTGCTGGTGGAGTTTCTGCGTGAAAAACAACGTCTGACAGGCACTCACGTGGGATGCGATACCAGTCAGTGCGGCGCTTGCGTGGTACATGTCGATGGCAAACCGGTGAAAAGCTGTACCTTGCTTACTGTGCAGGCCGATGGCGCAGACATAAAAACGATTGAAGGTGTCGGCAGCGATCAGCAACTGCACCCGATGCAGGAGGCGTTTCGCCAGAATCACGGTCTGCAGTGCGGCTTCTGTACCCCGGGCATGGTGATGACCGCGCTGGGTCTTATCGAGGAAAACCCCGACCCGACAGAAACGGAGATCCGTCAGTGGCTGGAAGGTAATATCTGTCGTTGCACGGGTTATCACAATATCGTCAAATCAATTCAGGCGGGTGCGAAAGCACTGCGGGAAGACTGACTCAGGATTATCGGGAAGAAAACCTATGTACGAATTCAGCTATCACAAAGCCGCATCCCTGAAGGATGCACTGGATACCCTGCAATCGGCTGATGACGGAAAACTGCTGGCGGGTGGCATGACGCTGTTGCCAACCATGAAGCAGCGTCTCGCCGCGCCCGATCAACTGATCGATCTGGCCGGAGTCAAAGAACTTGCCGGTATAGAAAAGCACGATAATCATGTTGTGATTGGCGCGATGACCCGTCACGCCGAGGTTGCCTCTTCGGAACTCATCGAGTCAACGATTCCGGCGTTAGCAGCGTTGGCCGAACTCATCGGTGATCCTCAGGTGCGCAACCGTGGCACTCTGGGGGGCTCGGTGGCCAACTCTGATCCTGCCGCTGATTATCCCGCCGCGGTGGTGGGTCTGGGTGCGACTGTGATCACTGATAACCGGTCAATCGAGGCGGATGAGTTTTTTGTCGATATGTTTGAGACAGAGCTCGAAGAGCACGAAATTATCACCAGTATCAGTTTCCCGATTCCGGACACGGCGGCCTACATGAAATTTCCCAATCCAGCCTCGCGCTATGCGGTGGCGGGTGTGTTTGTCGCCAGATTCGGATCAACCGTACGGGTGGCAGTCACCGGGGCCGGTGGCAGTGTGTTTCGACAGGACGCTATGGAAAAAGCACTCGAAGCCGATTTTTCACCGGCGGCACTCGAGGGCATTGTTGTCTCCGCAGACGGCCTTAACGAAGATATACACGCAAGCGCAGAGTACCGTGCCCATTTGGTTGGTGTGATGGCAAAGCGTGCAGTCGCTGCCTGTCTGGAAATCTGAGCAAGGGCGAATCAATCATCCATCAGCGCTAAGCAGTGAATGGATCGCCACTGATTATCGCAGGTGCAGCTGCCGTTGTTGTGTGGCTGATCCGCTGCAACAAAATAGCCCGGCACGCTTTACAGAAAAGTCGCTTTCGTTACCCGGCATCAGCGGGCGGCGCATATCGGGCAGGGGACTATCTTACCGCAGGGTCAGTGATGCAGCTGGCGGAACTGATATCGCCGTTAAACGTTACCCAGCAATGAGCGTTGAAAACCCGAAGACGCACAAAGGCCGGCGCTGCGCCACGCCGGGCATAAGGGCCATGCGACGTGGGTGCTAGACCTGCGTCAGGCGGCCTGAGCGTTAGGGTGCAGCAGCAGTCACCGATTGCACTCGATGCGCGGCTGCAATGTGCCGCTGGTGAGTTGCTGGCGCTGGTCGGGCCGTCTGGTGCGGGCAAGTCGACATTGCTGCGTATGATTGCCGGGCTGATGACGCCTGAGTCTGGCACAGTGCACTGTGCTGATCAAACCTGGCTTGACACAGGTAATCACATTTGCCTGACGGCGCAGAGGCGCAAAGTCGGTTTTGTGTTTCAACAGTATGCGCTGTTCCCCCACCTGTCTGCGCTGCAGAATGTCGCTCAGGCTTGTCGGCATCTACCGTCGGCACAGCGCCACTCAGTGGCGCAGCACTGGCTTAAAAAAGTTAACCTTGATGGTCTGGAATCACGCCGGCCGGATCAATTGTCCGGTGGCCAGCAACAGCGCGTCGGCCTGGCCCGTGCGTTAGCCAGAGAGCCACGGGTACTGTTACTGGATGAGCCGTTTTCAGCGGTAGATCGAGCCACTCGTGAGCGTTTGTACGGGGAGCTTGCGACACTTCGACGCGAGTTGTTGATTCCGACGGTGCTGGTCACACACGATCTCGACGAGGCGGTCGTGCTTAGCGATCAGATCAGTATGTTATCGCAGGGTGTCACGCTGCAAAGCGGCCCGGTGCGCGAGGTGCTAAACCGACCGGTATCCGTGCTGGTGGCACGGCTGGTCGGCTTTAAAAATATTTTTCGTGGCACTGTGATCGACACCAGCGATCAACGTGCTGTGATTGAGTGGCGCGGTGTGCGTCTTGATGTGAGTCAGCGTGGCGCGTTCTCTATCGGCCAGGCAGTGCATTGGTGCATTCCGCAGTCGCACATTGTTTTGCACCGTGCTGATCGCCCTTCACGAGGCGAGCGTGAGAATCCCCTGTCGGGACCGGTCGCCGGCCTACTGGGTATGGGGGACAACACACTGGTGTCCGTGCAGGTTGGCAACCCCGGCAGACCACCGCTGTATTTTTCGGTGCCGACGCATGTTGCTGAGCGCAATCAGTTGCAGGAAGGCGTGCAGGTGCGCTGCTCGTTGCTGGCCGACAGCATTCATCTGATGCCGCCTGACCGCATAGGCCGAAGCCGGCGCTAGAAAAAAACATCCAGCACGCTGGCTGCCGGTTAAGCAGTAATTCTGATCATCGGTTTTGCCTGGCTAAAAATTATCACCCGGCTGGCCTGGTGATCAAGCTAGCGCCTATCCAGAAACAGGGTGTCGCGAGGATCATTCAGGTGCGTGAGATTTTGCCTACCACAGGTAGGCGCTTAGTTGTTCTTAAGTAACTACCTGTGGTCGGCAAAAGATGGCGTGCCTGAGTGGTACGCAGTAGCGCTTGTTTCTGGATGGGCGCTAGCTATAGTCGTCAAACCGCATGGCGTTAGCGATTAGATTGGCATTGTTAAAACCGGAAGTCAGCGCTTCCAGAATAACGGTTTGCAATACGGTGCCAAGCACCGCCAGCGTTAGTTCATCGATACCCGTCTGCACCTGCTCATTGAGCGCTTCGACATCGGCATCAAGTGTTGCACTGCGCGTAGCGGTGGCATCAAAGGAGGTCTTTGCCGTGTCGAAATTGGCACTGGCCGTATTATAGGCCTGCAGTGCTGACTGCGACTGTTGCCTGGCCGTATTTAGAGTGTTGAGTTCTTCGGTGGAAAGGTCTTCAATGGTTTTGCCTTCGGTGAGCAGTTCGGCTTCCAGTGCCTGGTAGGCTTCACTGGTGGCAACAAACGCTTCCTGGGCATTACGTTTTTTCTGTTCGGCTTCGTCCAGCGTTTGCTGTTGGGATTGCAATTCTTTTTGTGCTGCATCGCGCGCGGTAGTGGCGGAGTCTAGCTCAACAGCCAGGGCATCTAGATTACGGCTGGCCTCTTCAAGAGATAAATTGCCGGTGGCCTGCGTTGTACGGGTGGCGGGCTGGTTTGATGTTTGTTCTGTCGGGTTGGCGTTACCCTTGGCGTCGGTAAACCGGGCATTCAGTGCGGCGTTCGATTGATTGTTATCAGATTGCGAGCGCAGCGACGCGTTGTTTGTCATCGGTCCGATCAGCATTGCGATCCTGCCTGTGATGTTGGAGTCGCGCAGAGTAGCGGCAGTGCTAGTTGATACTGGAACTTAAAACGTGACGCAGAGCGTGTTTGTTGGCAGGGTTGCCACGCAATTGTGGGGTCAGGGGATGCCCCGTCAGACCGACGGGGCATCGAGAGTCAATAACTCAGGTGTTGGCCAGACGTGACGCAACGTTTTCCCAGTTGACCAGTTTGTCGAGGAAATTGCTGAGGTAGACCGGGCGCTTGTTGCGGAAGTCGATGTAGTAGGAATGCTCCCAGACGTCGCAACCAAGCAAAGCGGTTTGATTGAAGCACAACGGGTTAACACCGTTTTCTGTTTTAGTGACTTTTAGCGAACCGTCGGTGTCGACGACCAGCCAGCACCAGCCCGAGCCAAACTGGCCGGCGCCAGCGGCGGCGAATTCTTCTTTGAATTTATCGACTGAGCCGAAGCCGTCGTTAAGGCGTGACTCAAGCTCGGAAGGCATGCTGTTGCCACCGGGGCCCATCATTTCCCAGAACTGCATGTGGTTCCAGTGTTGGGAGGCGTTGTTGAAGATGCCATTCTGGGCAACATCGCCAGCGGCGTAGGTGCCTTTGATGATCTCTTCGAGTGATTTGTTTTCCCACTCGGTGCCTGCAATCAGCTTATTGCCATTGTCGACATAGGCTTTGTGGTGGAGGTCGTGATGGAATTCAAGAGTCTCTTTTGACATGCCTGCATCGGCGAGAGCATCGTGTGCGTAGGGGAGATCGGGTAATTCGAAAGCCATTGGTCTGCCTCTGATGTTTGATGTGAAAATTCAGTGTTGCACTGCGGAGTTTATACGAATTCCCGATCCCGCGATATCTGTGTGGGTGTGATGACTTTGCCTGTGCCACCGTAGAAATGTATCAAGAGACCGGGTACTAACCTGTTGACAGGCAGCCGTGTACACTGCCGTCTGATTCAGGTTTGATGGAAACTATGACTGAACTCTGGTTATTCGGTTACGGGTCATTGATATGGCGCCCGGATTTTAATTATGTGGAAAAGCGGGTCGGCCGTATTAGCGGCTGGACGCGTCGATTCTGGCAGGGTTCACACGATCATCGTGGTGTGCCTGACGCCCCCGGTCGCGTTGTGACGTTAATTCCCGACCTTGCCGGCAGTTGCGATGGTATGGCTTTTCGTATTCCCCCGGACGAGGTCGCGGGGGTGGTTGAGCAACTCGACTATCGAGAGAAAAACGGTTACGAACGACATCAGATCGATTGTCAGTTAGCGCCGGTAGAGTGCGGTGGTAAGGTACTACCGGCAACCACCGTCAATTGCCTTGTTTATCTAGCCGGTCAATCCAATCACGCGTTTCTCGGGGAAGCACCCATGGCGCAGATTGCCGCCCAGATTGAACGCTCACAGGGTCCCAGTGGTTCGAACCGGGAGTACTTGCTTGAGTTGGCTGCAGCGCTGCGCGAGCACAGTCTGGAAGACGAGCATGTCTTCGAGCTTGAACGTCTGTTACATCGCTGCGCTGAATAGCCTGTTTGCGCCGTTGGTTTTCAGGACGGTGCAGAGGCGGGCATTAACTGTTCGACAAGCTGCACCCAGTAGGAGCACCCATAGGGAATTGCCTCGTCGTTGAAGTCGTATTCGGGGTGATGCAGGTTTGCGGTATCGCCATTGCCAAGAAATATAAATGCGCCGGGTCGGGCGTTGAGCATAAAGGAAAAGTCTTCCCCGCCCATTAGCGGGAGTGCATCGTCGTCGACCTGATGTTCTCCGACCACGCTGCGGGCGATGTTGGCGGCCTGGCGGGTTTGCTCGGCGGCGTTAACCGTTACCGGGTAGTTGCGCTGGTAGTCAAACACCGCTGTGGTGCCCATCGCCAGTGCCGTGTGCTCGACGACTTCAGCCATGCGTTTCTCAATCTGATCCCGGATATCAGGGGACAATGTTCGCACCGTACCTTTGAGGTGTACTTGCTGCGGGATAACATTGAATGCACTGGAATCGGTGTGGAATGAGGTGACCGAAACCACCGCGTTTTCCAGCGGGTCGACGTTGCGCGAGACCAGGGTTTGCAGGGCCAGCGTGATTTGCGCAGCGGCAATGGTTGGATCGACGCAATTGTGCGGCATCGCTGCGTGACCGCCGACACCGGAGATCTCGATCATGAACAAGTCTGTCGCTGCCATAAAAGGGCCGCTTCGAATGGTGAATTTGCCAACCGGCACTCCGGGCATGTTGTGCATGCCGAACACCTGATCAATCCCGAAACGTTCCATCATGCCGTCGTTGACCATTTCGCGGCCGCCACCACCGCCTTCTTCGGCCGGCTGAAAAATCACTGCCACATCACCGCTGAAGTTGCGTGTTTCGCACAAATACTTTGCCGCCCCCAGCAGCATGGCGGTGTGCCCGTCGTGACCACAGGCGTGCATTTTTCCGTCGGTGAGAGAGGCGTGTGGAAGTCCGGTCGCCTCCAGAATCGGCAGGGCGTCCATGTCAGCCCGCAATCCGATGACCTGTTGAGTCTCGCTGTTTTTGCCTTTAATCAAGCCGACAACACCGGTTTTGCCGATGCCTTCGACGACTTCATCCACGCCGAATTCGCGTAATTTACCGGCCACCAGGCCAGCAGTCCGGTGGACATCGAAAAGCAGTTCCGGCTGGCTGTGGATATCACGGCGCCAGGCGGTAATCTCTGGCAGCAGGTCGGCAAAACGATTCACTATCGGCATGTGGGTTTCTCTCAACGGGTCTGGCGGTTAGTAACCCGCCACAGGGATATTGCAGTCTCGGCACACAGGGCGTCGGATTGAGGTTACCGAGAGCATGCATCGGGCTGCCGGATGGCGCAAGCGGTGATCATCGCACCGTGATCAGGTTATTTGTTTATTTTGCGTCAGCTTGTGTTGCACATTCCGGGCGTTAGTGTTGTAGTTGAGCCCGAGTGGAACATCGTGAACGAATGACTGATTCTGTAGCACCGACAACTGTCCTCGAGGTTAGCGACCTCAAAACAGTTTTTAAAACCCGTGACGGCGCAGTACATGCGGTCAATGGAGTAAGTTTTTCTGTCGCAACCGGGGAGCTGCTGGGAGTTGTCGGCGAGAGCGGCTCCGGCAAAAGTGTGACGATGATGTCGCTGCTGAAGTTGCTGCCGAGTCCACCAGCCGAAATTGTCGAAGGCTCTGTGCGCTTCGAGGGCCGCGATGTCCTGTCGATGGACGACGAGCAAATGCGCGCCCTGCGCGGGGGCGATATCGGCTTTGTCTTCCAGGATCCAATGACTTCCCTCAATCCGGTATTCACGGTCGGATTTCAAATTGTTGAGTCGTTGCGTGAGCATCTGGATATCAGTAAAAAGGACGCCCGCAAGCGTGCCGCCGAGCTACTCGCGAAGGTAGGCATAGCGCAACCCGAGCAACGCTTGAAAGACTACCCGCACCAGTTTTCCGGCGGCATGCGGCAACGGGTAATGATTGCTATGGCACTTGCCTGCCAGCCCAAGCTGCTGATCGCTGACGAACCAACCACTGCACTTGACGTTACCATTCAAGCACAAATACTCGAGCTCATTCGCGAGCTGCGCAATGATCAGGGCATGGGCATTATCTGGATCACACACGACCTGGGAGTAGTCGCCGGTATTGCCGACCGGGTGATGGTGATGTACGGCGGACAAATCGTTGAGCACGCCAGGGTGGCTGATCTGTTTAAAAACCCCCGACACCCCTATACCAAAGCGCTGCTGGCGACGATTCCGAGTGTCGATGCAAGCCGATCCGAGCGACTTTACTCTATCGCCGGACAACCACCGAACCTATCACAGCACCCGACCAGTTGTCCGTTTGCACCGCGCTGTGAACACGCCTTTGACCGTTGCCTGAAAGAAAATCCGCCGGTCATGCAGGTAAGTGACAATCACGACGTCGCCTGCTGGCTGGGGCGCGAGCCCACCGACGATATTCCGCTTCGAGGTAATTTCTAGTGACACAGCAGGCGTCGGAAATCAATTCGACCGCGGAAGATCAGGTGCTGCTGCAAGTCAGCAATTTGAGCATGCACTTTCCGATCTATCAGGGCTTGATGCGTCGGCAGGTCGGTGAAGTAAAGGCCGTTGATGATATCTCTTTTGATACCTATCGGGGCGAAACACTGGGTCTGGTCGGAGAGAGCGGTTGCGGGAAATCTACCGCGGGCCGTGCAATCCTGAAACTCTACCAGCCAACAGCCGGGCGCGTTATGCTGGATGGTGTCGACGTGACGCAAATGGAAGGCGAGCAATTGCGTGCCCTGCGTACAGACATGCAGATGATTTTCCAGGACCCGCAAGCCTGTCTCAACCCGCGCATGACCGTCGGCTCTATTATTGCCGAACCGCTCGATGAGCACACCCGATTGAAACGCGCGCAAAAGCGAGAGCGTGTTCGGGAGCTACTTGACGCGGTGGGTATGAACCCGGCATTCGAAAACCGTTATCCGCACGAGTTTTCAGGGGGTCAGCGTCAACGTATCGGGATAGCCCGTGCGCTGGCGTTAGAGCCTAAGTTTATCGTTTGCGATGAGCCGATAGCAGCGCTTGATGTCTCTATTCAGGCACAGGTTGTTAATTTGCTGGAAGACCTGCAAAGCCAGCTTAACCTGACGTATCTATTTATCAGTCACGACCTATCCATGGTGCGTCATATCGCGGACCGCATAGCCGTGATGTATCTTGGTAAACTGGTCGAGCTCGCGCCCCGGCAACGGCTTTATAGTTTGCCTCAACACCCTTACACCAAAGCCCTGTTGTCTGCGGTGCCGGAGCCCAACCCTGAAACCGAGGCTGTACGCGAGAGAATAATCCTGCAGGGGGATGTTCCGAGTCCGGCCAACCCGCCGAGCGGGTGTAATTTTTCAACTCGTTGCCCTGTCGCCGAAGCAAGATGCCGTACCGAAATTCCGGCGTGGCGGGAACTGGACAGCGGGCATTTTGTTGCTTGCCATATGGTATAGTTGATGGTGCGGTTTGCACTCTATGGCCTTACATATTCTTTAAAGGAGCTGCTATGAAAAAAACACTTTTGGTTGCTGCCCTCGCGGCAGGATTCTATAACGGGACAGCTGTTGCCGACCGAGGCACCGATGGTCAGTTGAAGATCATCTACTGGCAGGCTGTTTCTATATTAAACCCGTTTCTGTCTTCAGGTACCAAAGATATAGAAGCGTCATCACTGGTGGTTGAGCCACTGGCAAAGTATGACGAGAAGGGCAACATGGTGGCCAACCTGGTTGATGAAATACCGACGATTGAAAACGGCGGTGTCTCGGAAGACCTGAAAAGCATCACCTGGAAACTAAGCGATGGCCTGATCTGGTCGGATGGCACGAAGGTCACATCAGCCGATGTCGCTTTTACTGCCGCCTATTGCATGCACCCGGAAGGGGGCTGTGCGCAGATTTCAAACTTCACTGATGTGGAATCCGTAGAAGAAGTCGATGAATCTACTGTCAAAGTGAACTTCTCGGTAGCCAAGCCTTTTCCTTACGGGCCATTTGTCGGGTCACAGTCGCCGATTATTCAAAAAGCGCAATTTGAAAACTGCATGGGCGCCAAAGCCCCTGAATGTACCGAGCAGAACTTTGGTCCTGTCGGCACTGGACCGTTTGTCGCCACCGAATTCAAGGCTAATGATGTAGTCGCTTACAGCGTCAATGAAAATTATCGCGACCCGGCCAAGCCTGCATTTTCAAGTGTGGTGCTGAAAGGGGGTGGCGATGCCGCGTCAGCTGCGCGTTCTGTTCTGGAAACAGGTGAGTTCGATTACGCCTGGAACCTTCAGGTTGAGCCTGAAATTCTCGATCAGATGGCCCAGGGCGGCAAGGGCATGGTTGTCTCTGCTTACGGTACCTCCGTTGAGCGACTGATGGTTAACCTTACCAACCCCGACCCTGCTCTGGGTGATAAACGTGGCACCATTGAAGGCGGAGCCCATCCGTTCCTCAGCGATCTCGCGGTCAGGCAAGCACTGTCACTTGCAATCGATCGGCAGACATTGGTTGATGTGGGCTACGGCGATGCCGGTCAGGTAACTTGCAACGTATTGCCGGCCCCTGATGTCTATGCGTCCACCGCCAATGATGCCTGCAAGCAACAGGATATGGCTGCGGCTAAAAAGTTACTCGACGACGCCGGCTGGGTGCCGGGTAGTGACGGTATCCGTGCCAAAGACGGCGTGCGAATCTCTATTCTCTATCAAACGTCAACCAACTCGGTTCGCCAGGCAACGCAGGCGCTGATCAAACAGTGGTGGGCTGAGCTCGGTGTTGAAACAGAATTGCGGAATATAGACGGCGGTGTGTTCTTCGGCGGCGATCAGTCCAGCCCCGATACCTTCCAGAAGTTCTTTGCCGATATAGAAATGTACACCAACAACTTCGACGGTACTGATCCCGAGAAGTACATGGCCAACTGGCATTGCAGCGATATCCCGAGTCCGGCGAATCAGTGGCTGGGAAGCAACATGCCACGTTATTGCAACGCGGAGTATGATGCACTGGTAGCAGAAATGGGCACCGCAGCAAAACTGGAAGATCGCGCAGCACTGGCAAAAAAGATGAACGACATGCTGATGCAGGACGTTGCCATGATCCCGTTGATTCACCGTGGTGGTGTGTCTGCGCATGCCACAACACTTGAGGGTGTTCGTATGAACGAATGGGATTCTGAACTTTGGAATGCCGCTGACTGGAGTCGTGCCAAGTAGGCTCTGACCATCAGCACTAGTAACAGCACTGACCGCGGTATCGCGGTCAGTGCTTTTGAAAAGACACCCTCATGCTGAACTATGCAATTCGCAGATTACTGTTTGCGATCCCCACCCTGCTGATCATCAGTTTTCTGATCTTTGCCATTCTGGATCTGGCGCCGAATGATCCGACCGGCAATCTGCCGCTGACTATCCCGCCTGAAGTACGCGAAAAAATCCGTATGGCACTGGGGCTGGGTGATCCCTTCCCGATACGCTACCTCAAATGGTTACAGCAATTTTTCATCAATGAACCGCTGAATATCATAGAGCAGGCGTTCGGTATCACCATCGGTGACAGCGAGAATCGCCTGCGTGTGCAGTCGTGGGCGACGCGCAGTCCTGTCGTAGATCTAATCATTGAGCGCACACCGCAAACCCTCTGGGTGGTCGGGATGTCTTATGTGGTTGGAATTCTTATCGCAATTCCGATCGGAGTTATCTCGGCCTATCGTCAGTACTCTGTGTTTGATCAGGTCGGTACATTTATTTCGATGATAGGTTTTTCAGTGCCGACTTTTTTCACCGGCTTGTTGTTTATCGTAATCTTCAGCTCAACGCTGGGCTGGCTGCCGTCAATCTACGATACAACGCATGAGGTCACTGATTTTGCGAGCTTCTGGTTTCAGGTCAAGCAGATGATTATGCCGGTGATGGTGCTTGCCTTGTTTAATGCTTCGCAGTTGTCGCGTTTTATGCGCGCTTCTATGCTCGATAACCTGTCTCAGGATTATGTACGCACTGCACGCGCGAAAGGCTTGAAAGAAAAAGTCGTGCTTCTGGTACACGTACTAAGAAATTCACTTATCCCGGTGGTGACGGTGATCGCTCTGGGTATTCCGCAGATCTTTGGCGGTGCGATAATTACCGAGCAGATTTTTCGTGTCAACGGACTGGGTCAGTTGCTGATTGTTGGAATTCAGGGGGCGGACATTCCTCTGGTCCAGACACTCACTTTTATCTTCGCTATTTTGATCGTCTTCTTTAACCTGGTCGCAGATATCGTCTACGGCATGCTTGATCCGCGAATTCGCTATGAGTAATGCAAGTAACGTAGTAGCCGCCGAAGAGATGCCACAGCATCGATCCCTGTGGGGTGATGTCTGGTCGCAGTTTCGCACCCACAAAGGGGCGGTGGCCGGCGCCGCGGTATTTTTTCTGATCGTATTAGGCGTGGTGCTGGGGCCTTACATCCACACGCTTGATCCACAGTTCCTGGACATCAGAAACAAAAACCTGGGACCATCGTTAGCTCATCCTATGGGCACTGACAATCTGGGTCGGGATACGCTCGCGCAGGTAATGGCCGGTGGCAGAGTGTCTCTGCTGGTTGGCATAGTAGCCATGTTGCTGTCGCTTGTGGTGGGTACCGCCATTGGCGTGCTGGCGGGCTTTTTCAAAAAGCTTGATGGCCCGTTGATGCGATTCACTGATTTGTTTCTGGCGCTGCCATTACTGCCATTGCTGCTGGTGATCATTATGCTGTTCCGCGACTCCTTACGTGCCGCATTCGGTCCGGAAACCGGCATCTTTCTGCTGATCGTTTTTGTCATTGGTATAACCAGCTGGATGCAGACAGCCAGAATTGTACGCGGTGATGTACTGGCGTTAAAGGAAATGGAGTTTGTGGTGGCTGCAAGAAGTATCGGTGCACCATCGCGTCGTATCATCAGTCGCCATATCCTGCCTAACGTACTGAGTCCTATAATGGTATCTGCCACGCTCGGTATTGCTAATGCGATCATCACTGAGTCGGCGCTTAGTTTTCTTGGTCTGGGCTTTCCATCCGACTTCCCCACCTGGGGCCGCTTGCTTTATGACGGTGCCAACTTTATGCAGTTGACCCCAGAGCGGGTTATATGGCCGGGGCTAGCGATATCGCTGACAGTGCTTAGCGTAAATTATATGGGTGACGGCCTGCGCGATGCACTTGATCCTAGAATACGTGGCCGTTGATTACTGGCGGGTACGCCTCACCGTGATGACGGCTTGCTCATAGCGGCTTTGAGTATCCAGCGACAGGGTTTTGTTTTCCAGCGCATACAATGCTGATTGTCGTGTTACCTTGCTTTCCTGCGGGTTCTCAGCCACCGATAGCAGGGCATAGATAGCATCGTCCGACGGGCTTGCAACATTGCGCATTGCTGATGCTGATCGCGCTCTGACCACAGGGTTTGGATCACTGAGACCTTGCACCAGTACCGTGCTGGTATCCAGTGAAGGTTGCCAGCGGCCGATCAGGGAAACGCTGTGACTGCGCACGTCTGGATCGGGATGCTCTGACAGCAGCAGAAGATTATCGATAAGCAAAGTTCGCTGTGCGTCGGTGGTGCCGCCTGACGGGGTTGCCAGTACGTTCATCGTCGACACCAGTGTGGTCGGGTTGGTTTCGCTGGAAAGCAGATCTATAGCGATATCACGGGCGGCACTGCTGTGCGGCTGAATCCGGCTGAGTAACTCAAGCCCACGCTCGATAGATCCGGCTTCTCCGGAGTAGATAAGCGAGGCGGCGGTCTCGACGATTTCCGGATTGCGTGAGCCGGCCAGGAGTGCGGCCAGTTGCTTTGCTACCACCAGATCGGTGTTGGTGCGGAACTGAACCAGCAGCTCGGCCACCAGTGCCGGCTCTTTGCTGATTCGTCGTTCAAGTGATTTAAATTCTTCTTCGGAGAGACGCTTTGCCCCGGCTTCAGCGATAACGTCTGCGTCTGGCAGAAGCGCTGGTCGGGGCGTTGCCGGATCGGTGTTCGGTAATGCCGGTATCCGCTGACCGGTATCTGATTGGCGATCTGACGCGTCGACCGTAGGCGTCGGAAGCCGGGATGAGGGGGCCTCGTTTGGGGATGCCGTGGTATTTTTTTCGTTGCTGACGAGCACCGGTTTATCCGGTGCCGTCAGGCGCTGATACACTAGCCAGCTGCCCGCTAACAGCGCGAGCGGCAGCAACATGCCTACTGACTGTGTGAACAGCGTTTTACGCATGAGATCAGTAGGGTGCGCCGGTCGAAAAATCAACCCGTTCGGCGCTGCCGGGTGTACGTGCCATTTGCCACTCGAACAGGTCGGTGGTAGTGGCGCCGGATGCATCAGTGCTCTCTACGGTGCGCTGGTAGAATTGAACGTCGGAGTCACAGCCGATAATACTGTGCGTATCGTAGCCTTCGGCGGTCGCAGAAAAACTGACGACGCTGAGTTTGCTTCTGAGAGAGTTCCAGGTGTCAGGGCCGACAACACCGTCGACGGCGATTGAATTGGCTGCCTGGAAGTCACGCACTGCTTGTTCTGTCATAGGGCCAAACGCACCATCGGCAAACGCCGTAATGGTGGCGACGTTCTGGCCATTGCCCTGGCACCACAAAATGCGCTGCACACCTTGTGTGTATGAGCTGCGCGCGTAGTCGCCAAAGCGGTTTAGCTGACAGTTGTCACCCCAGAAGTCATTGCTGGAATTGGTGTCGGAACAGGCTTGCGGGGTAGGATTGTTTGTGCCGTTGGCGACGATAGGATCAGTGCCATTTGCAACTTCATCAGCGTCGGTGACGCCGTCGCCGTCGCTGTCTTCGTCACCGTCGTCGGTGCCGTCGAAGTCGGAATCTACCAGGTTTGGATTAGTCAGCAGGGTGTTGTACTCAAGGCCGTCCGGCAGGCCGTCACTGTCGGAATCCGCGACAATCGGGCTGGATAATACGGTGTTGACTTCAAAGCCGTCGTCAAGGCCGTCGGCATCAGTATCAGTGAGTGCCGGATCGCTGCCGATAGTGGCTTCTTCGGTGTCTGTCAGTCCGTCGCCGTCACTGTCGGTACCTGATCCGAACAGAGTTTGGGTGTCGGTGGTACCGCTGCTACCGCCGCAAGCGCTTATAGAAGCAGCAAGTACGCAGAGCGCTGGAAGCTGCCAAAGTGTTGAAGGCTTCGCTGATATCCGTGGGATTCTGATCATTGTGGGTTCTCCGGGTTACCGTTACATCGCAGCACATCAGCGTTGAGTGATGGTTGCATCTCGAATAAATAATTTAGTTTGCAGGACATTTATAGCCTACGTATTGAAGATAGCAGGGTGAAGTATTGTTGATTGAAGCTGAACGCGCGCAGAAGCTCAGTGTTAGCGTTGAAAATTAACCAAATGTTACCTTGCACGGCATCCATTTACAGTCTGGCGGAGTGACTGTTTTATGACGCCTTTGCAAGGGACTCGAGCACCCGTGCCCAGCTGCGCGTCCCTTTCATGAAGCTGGTTAAGTTATATTTTTCGTTGGGGGAGTGGATTTGATCATCGTCCAGACCAAACCCGATCATCAGGCTGTCCATGCCGAGTAGCTCGCTGAAATAGCCCACCACCGGTATAGAACCGCCACAACCTGCGTAGACGGCCTCGGTGTTCCATTCTGTACTGAGGTCGGCGCGCGCGCGTTCAAAGGCCGGATTATCGATTGACATGACGGTCGCCGGTGCGGCACCGTGATCCTCGAACTCGACACTGCAATCGGCTGGCAGGTTGCTCTGGATGTAGTGGCGAAAACTCTGTCGAATGGCGAGCGGATCCTGTTCACCGACCAGCCGGAAGCTTATTTTGCAATTTGCCCTGGCGGGCAGAACGGTTTTAAAACCATCTCCGGTATAGCCGCCGTTAATGCCATTGAATTCGCAGGTCGGCCGGCTCCAGATCTGCTCCAGTGCGGTGTGGTCGGTCTCGCCAGCCACTACGGAGAGATCGACCGCGCGCAGAAATTCGGTGGCATCAAACCCCAGACCACGCCATTGCGCGGCAATCTGTTGCGGCAGAGGAGAGACACCGTCATAGAACCCCGGCAGCGTCACTTTGCCTGATTCATCGTGCAGTCCGGCCAGCAGGCGTGCCATGATCCGTATAGGGTTTTGTGCCGGTCCGCCAAACATACCGGAATGCAGGTCTTTGTCTGCACCGGTGATAGTGATTTCTTCGCCGAGCATACCGCGCAGCATGGTGCAGATAGCGGGTGTCTTTTCATTCCACATACCTGTATCGCACACCAGCGCCAGATCGCAGCGAAGTTCATCGGCGTTGGCCTCTAGAAAAGGCACCAGAGATGGAGAGCCTGATTCCTCTTCACCCTCGAACAAAATGGTGATGTTCGCGGGTAGTTCACCGGTGATAGTTTTCCACGCACGGCAGGCCTCGACAAATGTCATCAACTGGCCTTTGTCATCGGCAGCACCCCGGCCACGTATGACTTTACCTGCAGCGGTGTCTTCAAGGGCCGGTGCAAACGGCTGGCTGTCCCAAAGTTCCAGCGGGTCGACAGGCTGCACATCGTAGTGACCGTAGAACAGCATCCGCGGGCCTGTGCCGTTGGGAGTGTGGGCTACCACCATCGGATGCCCGGCGGTGTCCCGCCGTGATGCCTTGAATCCGATGGCGTTCAGATCATTGACCAGCCAGTCTGCCGCTTCAGTGCAACTGTCATTGTATGCCGGGTCGGTTGAGATACTCTCGATGCGAAGCAGATCGAATAGTCGTTGCAGGGCATTTTCCTGATCGGCATTGATGTGCTCAAGAACATCGCTAAGGTTTGTCATTACGTGTCTGCTATTGGGCCTGTGGTCAAGTATAGGCCGCAGATGAGTTGCGGTGAAGTGATAGTTGCCGTGGTTGACCTGTACTCGAAACGCAGAGCTCATCGGCCTGTGGGGTGGACCGGTGAATGCAGTGCCATGCGTGTTCCCGGCACAGCGTCTGTAGTGCGCAAGGTGTCGGGCTTGCGCCTGACAGATGCCGTTGTGCGCCGGTCAGGCAGTCTGTGCTATAGGGTGGCGATCATTACGATCAGCGATGCGCTGAACAGCGGTCAGGCCGCTTTGTCTATGCCGTCTCTGTGCCTTTCCAGATACCTGGCGAATTCAGCCGCTCTTAACGGTTTTGAGTAATAGTAGCCCTGTCCTAAATCGCAGTTCATCTCGGCCAGTGCGTGCGCTTGTGCTTCATCTTCGATCCCTTCAGCGACAGTGGCAACCTCCAGCTCAGTGGCTAGATCAATGATTGCCTGTACGATTGACCGGCACTTGCGATCGGTTCTTATTTCGCGGGTAACGGCTTTATCTATTTTCAGGGTGTCAATGTCACAGCGGGTTAGCAGTGTCAGTGACGAGTGGCCGGCACCGAAGTCATCCATGGCTATTTTCATATCCATCGCTTTGAGCGCTTGTATATTGTTTTCTACAACCGCGATGTTATCAATTGCCGATGTTTCAGTGATTTCAATTTCAATGCTGCTAAGCAGGTGCTTGTGTGTTCCGGCAATACGGCTGACTGCCAGCGCCAGGCTGGGTCGGCTGGCTTGTGCGGCAGAAAAATTCAGTGCGATCGGAATCGGCTTAATGCCTTTGTTTTCCCACATCAACAAATGATCCAGCACTGACTTCATCACCCAGTCATCGAGCTCGCAGATCTGTCCGTTAGCTTCAGCCTGCTTGATAAAATCATTCGGAGAAAATACTCCCAGCTCCGGGTTTTCCCACCGCAGTAATGCTTCGGCACCGACCAGCTTGCCGTTACTCAGGTTGAACTGCGGCTGGAACATCAGATGCAATTCACCGTTCGGAATGGCTTTTTTAATCGCATTGTCCATCTGCACTTTATGTTCAGTGGCAGTGCGCAGAGCGGGATCAAAAAACCGGTAGGTGTTCTTGCCACTGTTTTTTGCCTGGTACATTGCCATGTCGGCACCGGTAATGAGCTCTTCGGCGTCATCAGAGTTATCCGGGTATAGACAAATGCCGATACTCACCCCTACCGCGCACTCCATGCCGTTGATCACATACGGCTCCATGATCGCCATGCGGATCCGCTCGGCGATGTTCGCGGCTTGTTGCTGATTTTTCAGTTCGCTGATGATCATCATAAATTCATCACCGGCCAGACGTGCGACGACTGGCTGGCCGGGCACCGGCTCGCTGAGGTCTGAATTTACAGAGACGGTGTCTTCGCCGCGTACGGTATGCACGAGGCGTTGCGCAACAATACGGATCAATTCGTCCCCGGCGTCATGCCCAAGCTGGTCATTGACCGGTTTGAAATTATCCAGATCTAAAAACAGCACTGCCAGAGTCGAGTTCTGCAGGGTATCGAGGCGTTCAATTTCGCTATTCAGACAGCGCAGAAACATACGCCGGTTTGGCAGGTTAGTTAGCGTGTCTGTGAAGGCCAGGCGTTTTACTTCAGCGGTTGATTCAGCGGTCATCCGCTGCAGCTTTTCAAGGAAGGTATTAAACCAGAATGCCAGTTCAGTCATTTCATCAGAACCGGTTAGTGGTATGCGGACGTTCATATCACCGTCACTGACCGCAATCTGACGCAGTGAACGCACCATGTTGTTGATGCGCTGAAGAATGCTGCGGGTTGTGATAAAGGCGACAAGGAACAGCAGAACAGCAGTGAGTACGCCTGTTGTCAGGCCCACTCGCAAGGCGTCTGAAGCACGCTGTGTGGCGGAGTCGACGCTGGCCACCAGCGATTCGCTATGGTCTGTCTGCAGGGTGCCCAGCGATTCCATCAAGTCGTTAAAGGTGCGGGCGTTTGCCTGCTTGATCAATGTGGTATCGCTGAAATCCCGTTGACCGGAGATTGTCGATTGCGCAAGTGCGTGCGAATCACTGAAATACTTGTCGAACGCAGCCAGAATGGTATTAATTTCGATGGCGTTGCTGCGTTCCAGCATCATCACCTGATGCAATTGACCACGGAACTGCGCAGCCAGGATCATTGAATGGTCCAGCAGCGCACCGTTAGATGATATAAATGCATGTTCCAGGTTGTTGTCGATAGTTTCCAGTTGGTTCAGGGCCGACAACAGACTCGCTTGCACCGGATACCGTGTGTCGCGAATGTCTTTGAGCAGGTCTGCGCGGTCTTTCGACTCCGACAACATGACGGCAAGAAACACAAAGAAGCCCAGCGTGCCAATCACGGCGATAGAGAGTATCTGCCAGCTTAGCGGCCTGCGGGTCTTTCGTCGGTCTCTATCGTCCTGATACCTGAAAATTTGATCTGAATCTGACACAGGATATTCTTCTTATTTAGCCAACCCTGATCCGCACAGGTGGGCACTAATTGTCGAGTCTGTTTGATCGCACTCTTGACCGACACCGAAACGCGTCGCCGGCTGACCTCAGATACGTGAGCGGCCAATTCTCTGCAAGACTTGATGCATCGGTTGTAAATTATGGATTCACTGCCCGAAAAGGCGTCTGTTCGTCACTTTGGGTTCTAACCGATCCGAAATCTGGTATACAATATCCCACAGATACAGGAAGACGCTCGTGGCAGTTCAGGTTGACTCGCTGAAAATTGAAACCGGCCTCAAAGACAAGGTCTACATCGCGCTTAAGGCGGCCATTGTACAAATGGACGTCTACTCGGGCGACGAAGCACCAAAGCTCGATGAACGTCAGATGGCAGAGCAGTTAGGGGTTAGCCGCACTCCGGTGCGCGAGGCACTGACCCGGCTTGAGCAGGAAGGGCTGGTTCGCACTGTGCCCCGGCGCGGCGCCTTTGTGGTGCGCAAGTCGCAGCAGGAAATTATCGAGATTATTCAAGCCTGGGCGGCGTTAGAGGGTATGGCAGCGCGGCTTGCAACGCAGCGTGCTACCGATCAGGAGATCGCTGATCTGCACAGTGAGTTCGTCACTTTTGATAATTCCGATACTGCCACTGCCAACATCGATGAGTATTCAGAGCAGAATATTAATTTTCACCAGCGCATTGTGCAACTGGGACGATCAGCGCTGTTGTTGTCGCTCATGGAAGGATTGCTGATCCACATGCAGTTTATTCGCCGACGATCAGTCAGGGATTCCGATCGCACAGAGCAATCGGTCAGCGATCACATCCTGATTATCAAAGCACTGGAAGCTCGTAATGCGGATGAGGCGCAACGGCTGGTGATTGCCCATGCGCTGAGTCTGGCACAGCATGTTGAAGACAACGTAGATTATCTGGATTGACACCGCGACTATGCAACTGTATTGCCGGTACAGGGTAGGGCAGCGTCACTGCCGCAAGAAGTTAAATCGACGGTTTGCGACAGCGATGTATTTTCGTAGCGCAGACAATGACTGCTTTTAGTTGTAAGTTAGTTAGTGTGTTTGTTACCGGCGCATGGATAGGTGACAGCCTTTGGCCGCGACGGCGGTTGTCGGTAAGCCTGACCTGCAACCGCGTAAAAATGCGATGGCACTATGAGTGTTCACGTGGATGCCTTCCCCGGTAGATTATCCACTGAATTTGAAAATCAAAGGCATCTGACGCAGTTTAATGAATGCACGGAGAATGTGATATGCGAATACTAGTGCACGGTCAGCAGGCGTTTGGCAAGTCGGTTCTTGAAGCGTTGCTTAATCGTGGTGACGATGTGGTCGGAGTGTATTGCGCACCGGACACAGGTGCACGCAATGATCCTCTGAAAGAGTACGCCTTGCAGCGCGGTTTTGAAGTCAATCAACCTGAGTCATGGAAAGATCCGGTGGTGTGGGAGAAATTCAGATCTCACAATGCCGACCTGTGTGTTATGGCTTACGTGACAAAGTATGTACCGGAAGAAGTATTGAATATTCCCACGCAGGGTTCCATTCAGTATCACCCGTCGCTGTTGCCGATGCATAAAGGTCCCAGTTCCATTAACTGGCCAATTATTCTAGGCGAGAAAAAAACCGGCCTGACAATTTTCTGGCCGGACAATGGACTCGATACCGGCCCTGTTTTACTGCAGAAAGAAGTCACTATAGAACCAGACGATACCCTCGGGTCGTTGTATTTCAATTCGCTTTACCCGATGGGTGTTGATGCTATCCTCGAAGCTGTTGATCAGGTGAGTGAGGGCAATGCGCCCAGGCAGGCGCAGGACCCTGATGCAGGAACTTACGAAGGCTGGTGTCGTGAGGACAATGCAAAAGTCGACTGGAGCAGGCCAGCCCGGGAAATTTATAACCTGATTCGTGGTTGCAACCCGCAGCCTGGTGCATGGACGCTGTTTGACGGAAACAAAGTACAAATTTTTGATGCGCAGTTAGCTGAAAAAGCCTCCGGCACTCCGGGGGCGGTGGTGGATATAGACGAGAAGGACGGGTTAACGATCACCGCTGGTCAAGGGGCTGTATTAATAAAGCGGTTACGGGTCAGTGGTGCAGAAAAAGTCTCTGCGGCGGACTATGCCCGAAGTGCTGGTATAGAAGTCGGTAGCGTGCTTGGATAATAATAGAGGTGCCGGTGGTCTAACGTGACTTCAACAAAACAGGTACTGCGGAAATCACACCGCGGTTGTTGAGCCGTGTCTGTTTGCAGAATTGCTCTAACCGTATGGCGTGGCTTGGTATCGTCATTATACGGAACGAAAACAATGGCTGATCCTGACGGATCAATGGAGGAAGTATAAGTATGGCGATTAAATCTGTGTTGGTCCCGTTAAACGAGGGGGAGCGCTGTATTGAGGTTCTTAAGTCAGCGTTTGTTGTTGCCGGTCGCTTCGGTGCGCATATCACTGCTGTTCACGCACAGCGTAATACGTCGGCAATTGAGCCGTTTGTATTCTCCAGTCTGAGCGGCTCACTGAAGGAGGCCGTGCTGCAGGAAACGGCTCAGTCAGCTGAACGTGCTGCCGGACAAATACGTCAGCGGTTTGAAGCCGCCTGTCAGGCGGCGGGTGTAGCGGTTACCGATCTGCATAGCAGTAACAGCAATGACGTCACGGCATCATTTGAAGTAGTAGAAGGGCGCCCGGTCGATGTACTGATCGAGCGTGCACGCTTGTCTGATGTTACTGCTATTGCCTCGCCGCAACTCGGCGAAAATACCGTGCGTCGAACACCAATCAGTGAGACGCTTGAATCGATAATGCTGGGGTCGGGACGCCCGGTGCTTATCGTTCCTCAGCAATGGCAGGCCAGGCGTTGCGAAAACGCGGCGATTGGCTGGAATGAAAGTGTACAGTCCTCGCGTGCACTGGCGATGACAATTCCCTGGCTGCGGATGATGAAAAGCGTCACCCTGGTTGTATCAAGAGAGCGCAGTAGCCGTGTTGGCCAAGTGCAAGCCTATTTGAAGGCGCATGATATAGAGGCACAGGTAAAGGTGCTTAACCGGGGTGAAAAAGCGTCTGGTGAAGCGTTGCTGGATCGCTGCAGAGAAATTGAAGCGGATTTTCTGGTCGTCGGGGGGTACAGTCGCGCACGCCCCCGGCAATTGCTGTTTGGTGGGGTGACCCGGCACTTGATGAAGCATACCGATATCGTGACAGTTATGGTGCACTAGGCCGTGATCGGGTCGGGCGGGGCTGGCGTCCCGGGTGTTTGTAATTTATAGCGTGCCTGTATCCAATCCAGGGTTTGGCGGTAAGTAATGATGCAAATGCGTAAGTGCCACCTGTGTGCCAGTCGTCTGTCTCTTGGCATGTTGGTGTTGTTGGTGGGTATCTCCTGCAGCGATGACCGGCCACAGAGCAGTAATGCCAATGACCGAAGCGCTGGGGCGCTGACCGGTCAGGCTGCGCCAACCGGGATCGTTCAGTTTAGCGGTATTTGTGATGGCTCGGCGGCGGTTAAGATCGGTGACGATCAGCTATTGGTTGCGTACGATGAGCAAAACTCGCTGTATCTGTTTGATCGCGACGGTGGCAGTGCCGTACGGGAGTATTCGTATCAGGCACTGCTGCAACTTCAGAGCGATGATGAAGTAGACCTCGAGGGTGCAGTGATCAGTGCCGACTCGATCTGGTGGGTGGGATCCCATGGTCTCGATGGCGACGCCGCCCATGCCCCCAATCGGCGCTTGTTGTTTCAAATCGATCTCGCCTCTGTATCCACAGGGCATCTGACTCTGACCCGGGCCGTGGTTGATTTGCTGCCACGGTTACTTGAGTTTGCCCCGCTTAAGTCTGTGTTGACAGCAGACGTGATGAGCGCATTGCCAAAGCAAGGCGGTTTTAATATAGAGGGACTGGCGGCAGACGCAGACGGCAACCTGATGATAGGTCTGCGGTCACCGCTGTGGGCCGGTGATGCGCTGGTTGTGAAGCTGGCGGTATCAGCTGATTCGGTCACACCGACCGAATTATACCGCCTGGGTCTTAAGGGGCGTGGTATCAGAGATATAGTCGCTGTTGACGACGGCTATTTAATGATTGCCGGAAACACCGGTGGCGGTGGGCCGTTTACTCTGTACCAATGGTCGCCCGGGTCCAACGCGCGTGAGGTGGCGGCGATTCCCACCGGTATTAATGCCGAGGCACTGGTGGTATCGGACGACTACTGGCTGGTGCTAAGCGATGATGGCAAAGTAACCCGCGCCGACGAAGATGCCAAAGACGGTGATCGTGGCTGCGATCGTATCTATAAAAAGAACCCTCGCGGTGCAAGTCATCACAGTGTTTTTTTCAGAGCCGTCAAAATTCCCGCGCAGTAAGTGCCCTGACAAACCATTAATTTTCCTGATCGATTGTCACTCTCATGAATAAATTGGGCTAGTCTAAAGGGACATTCTCACGTTTATGACAGGATTCGCCATGGCTGTTGAGACTCGTTTAATAGAGTACAAGCACCGGGATCTGGTGTTCGAAGGTGTTATTGCCGCTGACAATGCGAGTGAAAAGACACGTCCGGTTGTGTTGGTATCTCATGCCTGGGGCGGTAGAGATGACTTTGCAGAGCAAAAGGCGCGGGAGTTGGCGCGACTTGGGTATGTGGGCTTTGCCATCGATTTGTATGGCAAAGGCAAACGTGGCGCTAACGCGGATGAAAACCGCCTGCTAATGGCACCGTTGCTGGAAGACAGGTTGTTGTTACAGGCGCGGATGGAGTGCGCTGTTGATGTTGCACGAGCGTTGCCGGAAGCAGACAAAACGAAAATCGCGGCAATTGGCTATTGCTTTGGTGGCTTGTGTGTACTGGATCTGGCGCGAACCGGTAGTGATGTAAAAGCTGTGGCAAGTTTTCACGGGTTATTTACCCCGACGGACAACACCGCTGGTCGCAAGATTAAATCACGGGTTCTGGTACTGCACGGCTACGATGATCCGATGGCAGATCCGCAATCGATGACCGCGCTGGCTTCTGAGCTGACACTTGCTGAGGCGGACTGGCAAATACACGCCTACGGGAATACCGTACATGCGTTTACCAATCCGGCGGCAGAAAACCCTGATTTCGGCACTGTCTACAATCAACTGTCAGATAAAAGATCGTGGCGCAGCATGGCTGACTTTCTGGCCGACAGCTTTGTGTAAAAACAAACCGGCGACATGTGCCGCCGGTCGCCGTGTCAGATTACCGGACTCTGCACGAGCGGTTGTTCTCCCAGCCCCAGCCGTCACCATCTGAGTCGCTGTCTGTCAGCAGGCAAGGCGTCTCTGAGGAATCAGGGCTTAGCGGAGCACTGCCCGTCAGGCAGGTCTGATTGTTTTCCCAGCCGTAGCCATCGCCATCCGGATCGGCTGAGGCCGAGCTGCACATCACCGTGCTGTCCGAAGGGCTGAGGGTCGCGGTGGTAACGTCTGTGAGGCAGCTGGCGTTGTTTTCCCAGCCATAGCCGTCGCCGTCGGGATCAGAGTTAGCGCTGCTGCATGCGACAAAATTTCCACCGGGGCTTGCTGGCTGATCATCGTCTTGCGGCTCCTCAGTTGCCGGTTCCTCTGTCGCTGGCTGTTCGTCGGCGGGATCGTCGTTACTGGTGCCGCCGGATGAGCTGTTATCAGTGGCGGACTGGTTGCAACTGATCTGATCATTGCTCTGTGGTGCGCATCTGAGTCCTTCGCCGGTTTCTTTCAGCAAAATGAATTGATCGAGCTCGAAGCCGTCTTCACGAGCGCTGAAGGTAACGGTGTTAGCGCCGGCGAAACTGAAATCGAGGTAAATGGTTCGCTCGGTGCCGCAGTGATTGCTGTTGGTTCGCTGTGCGCTGGACCAGGTCCACTGGTTTTTCCCGTTGCACCATTGCATGCGCTCGCCGCTGGCGGGATTGCTGTTGTTCAAGCCAACATGAATACCGTTATCTTCGGTGCCCGTTGAGTAGGCTTTTGCGAAGACCAGATAGCGCCCGGCTTCGGGGATATTAACGTTGTAGCTCAACGAGGGGCCGCTGCCAGCGGTATTCCAGAAGTTTGTTCCGGTACTCAGTTGATCGCTGTGAGTAACACGGGTATCCGGGAGCAGCTCGACGTAGGCGTTGCCACTGGCGCTTGAGCTGTGAGATCCGTCGGGGTCGGGTGACACGTTTGGATTGCTGCTATTGCTGAACACGCGCCAGTCAGAGTGCTTGGACTGGTAATCCTCAGCCTCGACCTGAATGGCAATGTAGGAGGCAGCGTTGGCGGTTACTGGCAGTAATGAAGCGCACAGCAACGCCGTTGATAAACGGAGTGTTCTCATGGGATAAACCTGGTCGGTGGCAGCGGTCCTGTTGGTGGATCGTCTGCGGGTGAGCGGAGCGCCGGTTAAACGACTGCTTTGTGGGGCAGTTCGCAGGAATGACGCAGGCAGGGCCAGACTATGCCAATCAGTTCAGGTTCGGGTTGAGTAACGATTCACAAAATTTCATCCACAGAAAGTAGATTGCAGACCAGTAATATGGGTGCGACAACTTTGTTACAGTGACGTGTCAACAGCATTGGCCGGAACAAGTCGCTGGTGGTTATAACCGGGCGCGGGTCTGGTTTGCAGGCTTGCCGTTCAGCTTTCTGCAGGTGCCAGCCAATCCCGGCCGGTCAGGTAGTAATCGTACAATTCCGCTTCAGCGCTGCCCGCTTCGGGTGACCAGTTGTACTGCCAGCGAACCATCGGCGGCAGAGACATTAAAATGGACTCTACACGTCCGCCGGATTGCAGGCCGAACAAAGTACCGCGGTCGAAGACCAGATTAAATTCGACATATCGCCCACGCCGATACAGCTGAAACTGTCGTTGCGCATCTGTGTAGGGGAGGTCTTTTCGCTGCGCGATGATGGGCTGATAGGCGGGCAGAAATGCATCGCCGACGCTCTGCATAAACGCAAAGCTGTGGCTGAAGTCTTTTTCGTTGAAGTCATCAAAAAAGATTCCGCCGACGCCGCGTGGCTCGTCGCGGTGCTTGAGGTAAAAGTAATCATCGCACCAGGTTTTGAACTTTGGGTAGAGCGCATCGCCGAAAGGATCACAGGCGTCTTTGGCCACCTGGTGCCAATGTCGGCAATCGTCCCGATTGCCGTAGTAGGGTGTCAGGTCGAAGCCACCACCAAACCACCAGATGGGATCTTCGCCGTCTTTCTCCGCGACGAAAAACCGTACATTGCAGTGTGTGGTCGGGGCGTGCGGGTTGTGTGGATGGAATACCAATGAGACGCCCATTGCCTGAAATCCTCTGCCAGCCAGGTTCTCGCGTCCGGCGGTTGCCGACGGTGGCAGGTTTTGTCCGAATACATGGGAAAAATTGATACCTGCCTGCTCAAATACCGAGCCACCGGAAAAGACTCTGCTGAGACCTCCACCGCCGGCTTCGCGTTGCCAGCTGTCCTGCGTCAGCGTGGCGTCGGGATCCATTGATTTTATGGCATCCGTGATACGGTTCTGCAGATCGGTCAGGTAGTGCGAAACTTTGCTGATATCAGTGGTCGGGTTCATGAGTTGCTGGACTTGAGTAGTGACGTCATACGGGCAGGGTTAACGCAATTGCTGTCCGGTGACACCATCGAAAATGGGGGTTGGGCCGTTCAGCTCGCCCACCGGTGGATCGAGTATATAAGCTAAATCGTCTGCAAAGAACCGGGCGACCTGATCAGCGCTGGTGCAGGCCGGCTGGCCGCTGATATTGGCCGACGTTGATACCAGCGCATGACCGCAGGCATCGCACAGCGCTGCCGTCACAGGGTGCGCACTGACCCGTGCCGCGATGGTACTGAAGCCACCGATAAGTAATGGCGGTACCGCATCCGTTCGGCAGGGCAGTATCCAGGTCACCGGCCCCGGCCAACTCGCACGGAGCTTTGCCTCGATGGTATCACTGATGGGGGTGATAAACGGTTCTAGCTGAGCGCGTGTTGAGGCGATCACGATCAGCCCTTTGCTGGCGTCGCGTTGCTTGAGGCTGAGTAGCTTTTCCAGTGCCAGGCTGTTCAATGGATCGCAGCCCAGGCCGAATACGCCCTCGGTGGCATAGGCGATCAGCGCACCACTGTGAACAGCGGCGGCCGCGCGTTGCAGATCATTGCCGAGATCAGCGGACATGACAGGCCGGACAATAGGTTCTGCGGGCTGTTGGCATGGCGGAGAATGTTGCTATCAACGGTTCAAAATAGTGGCAGGTTTAGCAAGTGTTAGTCGCGTGAGCGGCATGAACACGGTTTCTCAGTTCAGACATCATCAATGCCTCTGTTAGCGATGGGCTTACTGATCCCGGGTGACGCCTGCAGTGCCATCGGCGCTTTGTAGACACGACGCATTAAGTATGCGTCGGCACTTTTATCGTAGGCGCAACTTGCAGTAGCCCTGAAAGCTGTCTGCGTTGTTATTTCTGTTGCTCGTCAGTCGCTCTCTGCGTTGACGATGGCAGCTTTGCCGTCGCCATCAGGCTGCGATTTTGCGGCAACAATCTTTTTCTTCGATGACGCTTTCTTCTTGGCGCTGGCTTTTTTCTTCGACGAGGTTTTCTTTTTAGCTGCCTTCTTTTTGGCAGTGGCTTTTTTCGCTACTGCCTTTTTCTTGGCCGCGGCTTTTTTCTTGCCCCGTCCGCGTTTCTCCGGGGCTTCTTCTATAAGCTTCTGAGCGGTGGCAAAGTCTATCTCTAACGGCTTCTCTTTTTGCTCTTTGGTGAGCTTGGCGTTTTTGTTGCCATCGGTGAGATACGCGCCCCAGCGCCCGTTGAGAATCTGGATTTCGGGATCTTCATCGAAAATTTTCACAACGCGGTTCGCGTCGATCTCTTTTTTCTCTGCAACAATCTCCAGTGCTCTCTCGAGGGTAATGGTGTAGGGGTCGTCGTCTTTGATTGATGCGTATTTGGCGTCGTACTTCACATAGGGACCAAAGCGACCAATGGCGACAGTGACTTTCTCGCCTTCGGGGGTTTCACCGAGCTCGCGCGGAAGTTTGAACAGCTCCATGGCTTCTTCGAAGGTGACTTTACCCATTTTCTGGCCGGGCCTTAAGCCTGCGAATTTGGGCTTGTCTTCATCTTCTTTGGTGCCGATTTGGACAAACGCGCCGAAGCGCCCAATGCGTACCGAGACCGGTTTGCCGGAAGCCGGGTCTTTACCTAATTCGCGTGCCTGTACCGCTTCCTCACGGCTGACGTTTTCTTCCTTGTCGTTAACCTGTGCTTCAAATGGGTCCCAGAAATTACGGATTAACGGTACCCATTCTTTTTCACCACGTGACACCGCGTCCAGCTCGTCTTCCAGGTTGGCTGTGAAGTCGTAATCCACGTATTTGGTGAAGTGCTTGGATAAAAAGTTATTCACGACACTGCCGACATCGGTCGGTGTGAAGCGGCGCGCATCCATCTCTACATACTCACGATTTTGCAGGGTGGAGATAATGCTGGCGTAGGTCGAAGGTCGGCCAATGCCAAACTCTTCCAGTGCTTTGACCAGCGTTGCTTCAGTAAAGCGCGGTGGCGGCTCTGTGAAATGCTGGTCCAGATCTATCTCTTTAACCGGAAGCTTATCGCCCTTGTTTAAGTCGGGCAGGCGCTTTTCCTTGTCGTCGGTTTTTTTATCGTCGACGTCCTCCTGATAGACCTTCATGAATCCGGGAAAACGTACCGTTGAACCACTGGCGCGAAAGCTGTTGCCTTCGCCGCAGCCAAGATCAACGCTCACCTGATCCATGGTGGCGTGAATCATCTGGCACGCCATTGTTCGTTTCCAGATCAGCGAGTACAACTTGAATTGGTCATCTTTCAGGAATGACTTTATTTTCTCAGGCGTTTTGTCCGCCAGGGTAATTCGCACGCATTCGTGCGCTTCCTGTGCGTTTTTAGATTTGTTTTTATAGAAATGCGGTGTTTCCGGCAGATAGTCGCCACCGTACTTCTTTTGGATGTGCTGGCGAATATCGGCAATGGCATCCTGTGACAGAGTGACCGAGTCAGTACGCATATAGGTGATTAATCCTGCTGCTCCTTCTCCGGTATCAATTCCCTCGTACAGTTGCTGTGCGGTACGCATGGTTCGCTGCGCTGAAAACCCCAGTTTTCTGACGGCTTCCTGCTGCAGCGTTGATGTGGTGAATGGAGCCACCGGATTGCGCTTGCGCTGCTTTTTCTCAACATTATCGACGGTAAGGAAGCCATTGGCTGCTGTTTCCAGTAGATTTTTGACTTCAGCAGCACGCTCGGCGGTGGTGACCGTGAATTGTTTGAATTTTTCATTTTCCAGCGTAAACAGCCGCGCACTGAAAGGCTGGTTGTCTTTCTCGAGTTCGGTGGTGGCGGTCCAGTATTCTTCGGGGTCAAAGCGCTCGATCTCTTCCTCGCGCTCGACGATCAGCCGCAGGGCCGGGCTTTGAACGCGTCCGGCAGACAATCCACGACTGATTTTTTTCCACAGCAGCGGAGATAAATTGAAGCCCACCAGATAATCCAGCGCGCGACGTGCCTGCTGCGCGTTGACCAGGTCGTAGGATAACTCGCGCGGATTGGCGACAGCGTCCTGTACCGCTGATTTGGTGATTTCGTGGAACACCACACGCTGGACAGATTTATCCTCCAGCAGGCCCTTTTCCCTCAGTAGCTCGACAAGGTGCCAGGAGATGGCTTCACCCTCGCGATCCGGATCCGTTGCGAGCAACAGGTGGTCGGCTTTCTTGAGCGCCTTGATGATTGCATCGACGTGCTTTTCGTTGCGTTCAATGACCTGATATTTCATTTCGAATTCAGCGTTGGTATCGACAGCGCCTTCCTTCGGAATCAGATCTCTTACGTGCCCATACGATGCGAGCACTTCATAGTCTTTACCAAGGTACTTCTTGATGGTCTTTCCCTTGGCGGGAGACTCTACAACAATTAAGTGTTTACTCATGTACTTACTATAGGTGTCTTTGTGGCTCTGATGATGCTCTCCCGAGTAGTTGTAGCACTCATGGACAAGATCTGCGCTAATTCTGGCAGCTAAAATTAATCCGGGCGGCGTCTGTGATAACGCAAACCAAACGGGCTTTTATACTATTTTCAGCCGCAGCGCCAGTCCTGTGTGCTAATTCCGAGCGTTGCAGTGGCAATAAATCCGATCGGTTTCTGGTGGGTCGGTTTTGTTGTAAGTGATTGTTATTTAATAAAATGAAACGGATTTTCAGTGGTGGGAATCCGGCCCGTTGCGGCTAGTGTATTATTTTTTAACATATTTGCCGCCAGCCACCGAGATAACTTTTCCGTCGAGCTCCAGGTCGAGGGTCAGGTTGGTTACGGTAACAATGTCCCGGCCTGAGCGTTCGACAATTTCATCGAGCGACAAAGGCTCTGCTTCAAACACCTCCAGCAGACCGACGTCGGTGCTGCCGGAATCGGCATGCTCGGGGGTCTTTGAGGGCCGGGTTTCCTGAGCGTTACCAGTCAATGGCGGGACGGCGGTGTCAGTTGCAGCCACGGTGGCAGGGGTATCGGCCGGGATCGGAGTCTCTGAGCGATTGTTTTCTGTCAGGATCAGCGAGCCCGGCAGTAGCGGCGCCAGTTGTGTGAGGATATCGTCGCTGGATTCGACCAGGGTTGCACCCGCTCGCAGCAAAGCGTGACAGCCGCGCGCCTGCGGATTGTCGATGTTGCCCGGAATCGCGAAAACCTCACGGGATTGCTCGGTGGCATGTCCGGCGGTGGTTAATGTGCCGCTTTTCAGCGCCGCCTCAACCACCAGAGTGCCATAGCTTAAACCGGTGATGATGCGATTGCGGCGTGGGAAGTAGGCCGGCAACGGGTTGGTGCCGATTGGAAACTCCGAGACAATGGCACCGCTGGCCGCAATCTCGCGCGCCAGACTCTGATGCTGTGCCGGGTAGACCCGGTCGAGACCGGTGGCAGTCACCGCCACGGTGAATCCGTCAGCTTGCAATGCGCCGCGATGGGCACTGCCGTCGACCCCGTGTGCCAGCCCGCTGGTGATT
Organism: uncultured Granulosicoccaceae bacterium; assembly: GCA_938003855.1. Lineage (GTDB taxonomy): Bacteria > Pseudomonadota > Gammaproteobacteria > Granulosicoccales > Granulosicoccaceae. Next base: position 80,238 of record CALKXD010000019.1, read on the forward strand.
GTGATGCCGTAACCGGCTAACTCGCGGGCAAATTCAAATGCGTGTTTTTCCGCACTATGGGTAGGCTTACGGCTACCGACTACGGCCAGTTGCGGAGTTTGCAGAACCTCCGGATCACCGCGCACATAGAGAACCATTGGTGGATCGGCGATCTCCTTCAGAAGTAGCGGATACAGAGGCGATGTCAGCGCGATGATGAATCGGTCGTCGCCTTCGTTCTGCCAGTTTAGGTCGTCGTCAATGCGCTGCTGATCAGCGACGCTTAAGGCGTCAATGACTTTAGCGGGAAGACCGATGGACGCAAGTTTGCTGCTGGATGCGCTCAGGATGGCATCAGCCGAACCAAAACCGCGTAGCAATTTATGAGCGAGCTTTGGACCCAGGCCACGCGTGTGGACCAGAGTAAGCCAGTGGCGCAATTCTGCTGAATTACCGTCGCTTGAGGGGAATGGCACATCATTTCCGCGTAACCGCTAATGCCGCTAGTTTAGCTGCCCTGACCGGCAACTGCACCGCTTCAGTTGGATGTGCTGTACAAATACAAAAACCCGGGGCCTGACCGCCGCCGTGTGCGGCGGTCAGAGCAACCCGGGTGAGGAGAGTATTGTTGCGGAGGGTTTAGAGTTCCGAGGTGCCTACACGATCATACAAGTTGATGGATCGATGCGCTTTCATCACCAGCGCGTAGCTGACCCGATCGAAGGTACGGAAAACCATCACCACTCCGGACTGGTCGCCCTCGATGGTGACGAAGTCGTTTTTCTTGCCTGAGATAAGATCTTTAACCTGGCGATCATCGCTGATCACTGACATCACATCGCCGGCCTGGATGCCATCGGATTCGCCCAGATTCAGCACCACTACCTGATTTTGTCCGCTGCGTGTGACGGCATCGACCAAAGAGATTATTTTGCCGGATTTTCCAGCGTCAGCGGTGCGTGGCTGGAATGATGCGGGCAGCGCGTTGCCGCTTGGCAACAAGCGATCACCGACCAGTGTTTCGCGCTTGTTACTGGTTAGAATCAGCTTGCTCGGATCACCGCTTTTCACCAGGCTGGCTTTTGACACGTGGATTGCCTCATGTCCCAGCACTTCGCGAGTGTCTGGATCAACCAGTGCCTCGCCCGGGCGGTAAACGCTGTATCTGGTGCCATCTATCTGGCCGCGAACATAGATGTGATTGCCTGCCGAGGCGATTAATCGATCATCTTCAGCGCTGATGACGTAAGGCGAGGTGTTGAGCTCGTTTTTGGTGATTACCTGTGGTTCCACAAGAAACTGTCTGATCGCCTGCAGCGGGAAGCCATTGATCGGAACATTAGAATCTTTGCTGCTTGCTCTGATCAATTGCAGGCGAGGGCGTCCGTCGATGTAAGTCAGGCCGATCTGGTCACCGGGGTAGATCAGGTGCGGGTTGTCAATTTGCGGATTGACGTGCCAGATTTCCGGCCACAGCCAGGGGCGGCTCAGAAATCGCTCTGAAATATCCCAAAGGGTGTCTCCGGGTACAACCGTGTAGTTGCCCGGATTATCATTGCGAACTGAATTTTCCGCCAACGCGCGCAAGGCTATTTTGCGTTTCGGGCTCATGCCAAGGGCCAGTGCCGGTGTGCTGCTGCCAAATGAGGCCGCTTCGATGACCGGGTTGCCGATATTAGCGCCATTGATGACTTCCATCTCGGCACTTTGAATGTTTTGCCAGTAGTTGTCGTCTGCCAGGCTTGCGTCAGGTTGCTTGGTTGCGCAAGCTGTGGTCAGGGCAGCCGCGACGACCACGCCGAGCAGCGATTTGATAGGTTTTGGCGTGATGACTCGCGTACGTCGCCGGGTAGGCTTCAGTTGTTGCGTCAGCGGGGCTTGGAATGTCATAGGTGTCCGGATAGCTGTGCTGGTTTTGAGCGTGGCCATGCCTTGCGGCCTGCCATGAGCAGTTTTCACTGCCACAACGCTCCCTTAATTGGGTAATGCCGAACCAAAAACAGTGCCAAGGCGGCGCTGTACAGCCTCGATTTTTAAAATTTAGCTGTCCGATGGGGCGTCATTGGCATTTCAAATAGGCATCGGCGCTTTGCTAACGGGCCGAGAGTGCTTACACTTGGCGGTCTCACCGACTTACGAACGACCATGGCTATACTGGATATTTTGCTTTACCCCGATGAAAGGCTGCGCACGGTAGCCACACCGGTAGAAACTGTTGACGACCAAATGCGCAGGTTTCTCGATGATATGTTCGAGACCATGTACCAAGCGCCCGGTATTGGTCTGGCCGCCACCCAGGTGGACGTGCACCAGCGTCTGGTGGTGATCGATGTCTCCGAAGACAAACAGGATCCGCTGGTGTTGATTAATCCTGAAATCCTCACCGCTGAAGGCAAAATGGACGGTGAAGAAGGGTGTTTGTCGATTCCCGGCATTTACGATAGTGTCAGCCGTGCTGAGAAAATCACTTTTCGCGCGCTCGATCGGAATGGCGATGTCTATGAAAGAGAGGCCGACGGATTACTGGCGGTGTGCGTCCAACACGAAGTCGATCATCTGGACGGCAAAATGTTTGTCGATTACCTGTCTGCGATGAAACGCCGGCGGATCAATAAAAAGATCCAGAAAAATACGCTTCGTGTGAGCGACTAGGGCGAAGCGGCCCGAGGTCCGGCGTGCAGCACTCGAGACCGTGTGGGTAGTTTTGGTGTTGCCGGCGCTTGCGTGATGCGGGCGATTTGTCTCTAAATTTTATCGATTTCTGAAAATGAACAATCATCCACTTCGCGTTGTGTATGCCGGTACTCCGGAGTTTGCGGTGCCGGCGCTTCGGGCTCTGGCCGACAGCAAGCATCAGGTTGTTGCGGTGTATACGCAGCCTGATCGCCCCGCCGGTCGCGGCCGCAAGCTGACTGCGGGCCCGGTAAAACAAGCCGCGCAGGAGCTGGCCATTGAGGTTCAGCAGCCGTTGTCACTCCGTGAGCCGGATGCCCGGCAGGTACTGGCCGCCTACCAGCCTGATCTAATGGTGGTGGCAGCCTATGGCCTGATTCTGCCGCAGCAAGTGCTCGACCTGCCTGCTCACGGTTGCATTAATGTTCACGCATCGCTGTTGCCACGCTGGCGGGGGGCGGCACCGATACAGCGGGCGATTGCGGCCGGTGATACCCAGTCGGGCATTACCATCATGCAGATGGCGGCAGGTCTGGATACCGGCGATATGCTGTTGAAAAAAGCCTGTGCTATCGAAACCAACACGACTGGATCGCAACTGCACGACACGCTGGCGGTGCTGGGGGCAGAGGCACTGATGGACGTGATCGGGCTGATCGGCACCGATGGACTGCAACCCGAAGTGCAGAACGAGGATCTGGTAACCTACGCTAAAAAATTGTCCAAGCAGGAGGCGCTGATCGACTGGCAGCAGAGTGCTGTACAGATTCATCGCAATATCTGTGCGTTTAACGGCTGGCCGGTTGCACAAACGCAGCTGAATGGTGAGACCTTGAGAATCTGGCAATCCCGGTTGATCAGTGACAGCGGCGGGCACAATGGCCGGGCTGGTCAGGTGATTGACACCACCGACGGGCTGGATGTGGGTACTGGCTCTGGTGTGCTGCGGATAACACAGGTTCAAATGCCAGGGAAAAAACCGGTGTCGTCGGCTGATTTTCTTCGCAATCGTACAATCGCACGCGGACAGCAACTTGGTTGAGCCGACGGCCGATGTACGGCTGACAGCGGTGCGACTGCTGACATCGGTGGTGCGTGATGGCAAATCCTTTGGCGAACTCCTACCAGCGGCGCAGGAGACGCTGGACACGCGCAATGCGGCTCTGCTGCAGGAACTGACCTTCGGAGCCGCGCGGTGGTCGTATCAGCTGGACGCACAGCTGCGGCTGTTGCAGAAAAAGCCACTGCGCAACAAAGACTCCGATGTGAAAATGGTGCTGTGGCTGGCGATGTACGAAATCGAGCACATGCGCACACCGGACTACGCAGTGGTAAGCAGCTACGCAGGCCTGACCAAAAAATTGCGCAAAGTATGGGCGAAGGCGATGGTCAACGCCACCTTGAGGGAATTTATCAGGCGTCGGCAGGACGATGGCCTGCCGGTACCGGGCACCGCCGCGCGTTACTCACTGCCGGCCTGGATGGTCGACGAAATAAGTCGTGACTGGCCTGCGCAGGCGGAACAGGTTTTTACCGATGGAAACACCCGCGCGCCATTGGTTTTGCGGATAAATCGGCGTGCAGTGGATCGTGACACCTATCTGCCGCAACTACGCGCAGCACTCGACGGAACTGACACACAAGTGGTTGCCGGTGAGCTTGGCCGGCAGTCGCTGGTGCTGGATAAATCTGTGCGGATCACCGGGCTGCCGGGTTTTGAGGCAGGCTGGTTTTCGGTGCAAGATAGTGCAGCACAGCTGGCCGCCGAACTGCTCGACCCGCAATCGGGAGAGCACGTACTGGACGCCTGTGCGGCTCCCGGCGGCAAGACCTGTCACCTGTTGGAAATTCAGCAATCTCTGCAATTGCTGGCCATCGACAGCAGTCAGGCACGCCTGCAGCGAGTGCACCAGAATCTACAGCGACTTAACCTTACCGCCCGCTGCCTGTGCGCAGACGCCAGTGAGGTTGATCATTGGTGGGATAAGCAGGCGTTTGATGCAATTTTGCTCGATGCGCCGTGTTCTGCACTCGGTGTGCTGCGTCGCCACCCGGAGATACGCCTGCTGCGTCGGGAGTCTGACCTGGACGCATTGCAGCGCATGCAGGCTAAGCTGCTCAGTGCATTGTGGCGGACGCTGAAGCCCGGCGGACGGCTGGTGTATGCCACCTGCTCGGTTCTAAAGCGGGAAAATGAGCAGCAAATCGGTCAGTTTCTGCGCCATAACGACGACGCCACAGAGCAGGTCATTGACGCTGACTGGGGTCAGCCTTGTGAATTTGGTCGGCAGATATTGCCGGGACAGCATGGGGCAGATGGATTCTACTATGCGATACTAACGAAAACCCGGCACGAGGTGTCTGCCTGACCGCATGCCTAATGTAATCAACAATAATTTAATGGTTCCGTCACCGCTGCGCTGGAACCCGGCCTGGTTGCTGGCTGCCAGTCTGATTCTGCTGGCGACCACCGGCAATTGTGCGTCGATGCGCTTTGAAAGTGCAGGCACCTACGTCAAGGACAACACCTATTATCTGGACTCCTTTGCCCGTCTGGAACTCGGTGATGCGCCGGTAAAAGCGCTGGCAAATGGCGTCGGCTTGTATTTTCTTGTTGAAATTGCCGTACACAAAAACCGCCGATGGTGGATTGACACACCGGTGATAGAGCGCCGCCTGCGTTATAAGCTCTATTACTACGATCTCACCCGTCACTACCGGGTCGAAAACGTGCAGACGGGCAAAAGCTCGAATTATCGCTCTCTGGCGGCGGCATTGCGCAAGCTCGGCAGTCTCAATCAATTTGCCCTGATGCCGGTAAACAAAGTCGATATCAAGGACAGCTATACCGCCAGTATTCGGGTTGAACTTGACCGAACACGGCTGCCCGGACCGTTGATGGCGCAGGCGCTGGTATCCAAGGACTGGCAACTGGAAAGCGAGGTGTTCCGGTGGTTGCTGAACTGATAAGACGGCTGGCCAACAGTCTGGCCTTTATGGCCGTTTTATTTCTGTTTCTTATCGCTACGCTGTATTTTGTGGCAAACACCGGTGAACATCTAGACAGCTTTGGTCGGTCCTACCACTGGTTGATGTTCGGCACTGTTATCGCGCTTGGCTTGATTGGCATTTTGATTCTGGCCAGTGTCTGGCGGCTGGTGGTTGATTTGCAGCGCAATGTCTCCGGGTCGCGCTTAAGCCTGAAACTGGTCATTATGCTGGTGGTTATGGCGTTGCTGCCGATGACACTGGTGTATTCGTTCTCGGTTAAGTTTCTGCGCTCGAATATAGACAGCTGGTTTGATGTTGAAGTAGAGCGTGCACTCGATGATGCGCTGGGGTTGAGTCGCGATTCCCTGACTGTGTATATGCGCACGCGGCAAAAAACCACGCTTAACATCGCCCGCCGGCTGAGTGATACACCGGTTGAACTGGCGGTGGTGGTGCTCAATGAATTTGGCTCTGACTCAGAAGCCACCGAGCTCACCCTGATTGGTTCTGATAACCGCATCATAGCCACCACCGCGTTCTCGGATCTGGTGACAGTAGCGCCGGAGCGACCCGCTGATGATCTGATCAGCCGGGCGCGCAGCGGCAGTTCCTATTTGAGTATCGATCCAACTGATGATGGCGACCTGCAGGTCCGTTCGGTGGTGCCGGTGTTCTCATCGGACCCGGCTGATGGCACAGCGGTTTTGTACGCGACTTATCCAGTGTCCCGTAGCTCCAGTCAGTTGGCGGCCAGTGTGCAGGAGAGCTTCCGCAACTACCGTCAGCTTGCCTATCTTCGCGCACCGTTGAAGCAAAGTTCTATAGCGACGCTGACGCTGGCGGTTTTTTTAAGCCTGATGATGGCTGTGTGGGTTGCTATCTATGCGGCGCGTCGATTAATGGTGCCGGTACACGATCTCGTCGAAGGCACCCGCCTGGTGTCTAAAGGTGACTACACCACCCGTCTGACCACCAGCGGCCGTGATGAGCTGGGTTATCTGGTGCAGTCGTTCAATGATATGACCGGAAAAATCGAAGCGGCCAGAGCCAATGCCGCCAGCAGCCAGCGACAGGCGGAGAACCAACGTGCCTACCTTGAGTTGGTATTGAGCCGTATTTCCACCGGCGTTATCACGATTGATGAAAACCACACTATAAAGACCAGCAATGCCAGTGCGGAAAATATATTGCGCGCATCGCCGGCCTATTTGCAGTCTGTCAGTATTGATGCGGTTGATTCAATCGATAACGATTTTGTCCGGCAGTTTTTTACCAGTGTAAAACCGCTGATTTCTTCGCAGCGTGATGACTGGAGTCTGGAGCTTGAGCTTGTCACGGATATGGATCGCAAGCCGGTGATGTGTCGCGGTGCGACGATACAATCGAGTGCTGACCAACATGCCGGGCACGTGCTGGTGTTTGACGATATCAGTGATGTGGTTGCAGCACAGCGCAACGCGGCATGGAGTGAAGTGGCCCGGCGGCTTGCCCACGAGATTAAAAACCCACTCACACCGATACAGCTGTCTGCCGAGCGATTGCAACACAAATATGCGAAAAAACTGCATGGCAATGATGCCTCTACCTTAAAGAAACTCACCAATACCATTGTCCAGCAGGTGGAATCGATGAAGTCGATGGTGAAGGCCTTTGCCGACTACGCCAACTCTCCCCAGGTTGATTTCAAACTAACCAATCTAAATGAACTGATAACCGAGATTTGCTGGTTGTACCGCGATGGTGATGAACGTGATGCGATAGCACTGGATCTTGATGCATCGATCGACACTATCTCGGGAGATCCAACCCGTTTACGGCAGGTCCTGCACAATGTGATTAAAAACGCTTTTGAAACTGTCGGGGGTGATGACGTGCGTCGACTGTCTATTATTACCCGGCCTCAGCCACGCAGTGATATGTCCTGTGTGCAAATGGTATTCGAAGACAATGGTCCCGGCTTCCCGCCGGAGTTGCTGGATCGCCTGTTCGAGCCCTATGTCACCAGTAAGAAAAAGGGCACAGGCCTCGGCCTTGCTATCGTTAAAAAAATTGTCGAAGAACACGGGGGTGTGGTGCGTGCAGAAAATATCAGCATACGTGTTGATGGCGCACCCGTCGTTACCGGCGGACGTTTATCGGTGCTGTTGCCAGCCAATATGCAGCGTACGCAGAGCGCCGAAAATTCTTTGCTGGCGGCAACATCTGCCAGCCGGCCCGCAAGTAGTTCGCCCGGGTCAGTGAACAATCGACAGAGCCACCCAGATATCCACGGAGATGCTGCATGAGCCAATCATTGGTACTGGTAGTTGATGATGAACCAGACATTCGCGATCTAGTTCGCGAAATTCTGGAGGACGAAGGTTACGCCGTTGTGGTAGCGGAAGATGTAAAAAATGCCCGGGAAGCGATAGAAGAGCGATTGCCGGATCTGGTACTGCTGGATATCTGGATGCCTGAGCAGGACGGAGTCAGCTTGTTGAAAGAATGGCGTGATGCCGGTCGGCTTAAATTTCCGGTGGTGATGATTTCAGGGCACGGCACGGTAGAGACGGCAGTAGAGGCGACCCGGCTCGGTGCCGTCGATTTCATCGAAAAGCCGTTGTCGCTTGCGCGATTGCTGCTGAGTGTAGAAAAGGCGATCGGTAACTTTGCCCCTGAAGGCGGGCAGGCAGCCGCTGTCGAAAAACAGCTCCCGCCGATTGTCGGCAACAGTAATTACGCAAGGGAGTTGCGCGCCACCATTGAAAAATCTGCCGCGAACAAAGATGCGGGTATTCTTGTTCAGGGGGAGCGCGCTACCGGAAAAATGCTGGTGGCGCAGCATATTCACAACGCAAGTGCCCGGGCGGTTGAGCCGTTTGTCGCATTGCGCAGCGACAGCCTCTCTGATGCCAATGCGGTTCGCGAGTTGCTAGGTACTGAGAACAGTGCCGGTTATCTGGAGTCAGCCGGGGCCGGCACCCTGTGTCTGATCGACCTGGAAGAACTACCCGCCGCAGCGCAGTTAATACTCCTTGAAGCGCTGCAGAATGGCGCGGCAAGACGTGCAAACGGGGACTCTGTACCGTTTAACGCGCGCATTGTGGCAAACACATCGGCGGATATGTCAGCGCTGATCGCACAGGGTGAATTTAACGAAACTCTGTTTTACCGGCTGGCGGTGCTGGTGGTCAATACTCTGCCGGTGCGTGAGCACCGCGAAGACGTTCCGGCGTTGCTGGCGTTTTACGTGGACCGGCTGGTGGAGCAGGATGGATTGCCGTACAGGCATTTCAGTGTGGCTGCGCAGAATGCGCTTCGCAATATGGATTGGCCCGGTAATGTGCTTGAGCTAATAAACTTTGTGCAGCGCTTATTGATTCTAGGCAGCAGTGTTGAAATAGATCAGTCCGAAGTAGACAAGCTCAATGGCATCGATCGTGAGCGCTCTTATGAAATGGCGGGTGACACCATGAAGCTGCCGCTCGATTTACCGTTGCGGGAAGCCCGAACCGAATTTGAACGGCTCTATTTGCAACGCCAGCTGGAGCACGTTGATGGCAATATTGTTGAGTTGGCGAGAGTGGTAGGCATGGAAAGAACGCATCTCTATAGAAAACTCCGCAGTGTCGGTATTCAGGCGGGACGCAAACGTGGGTAGCGTCAAATGCCGGCTTACTGAGTTGCTGGTAATACATCTGCCTGTGAGCGCCGGCGGCAGGGTGCCTGTGTGAAGATAATCGTGTTAGGGGCCGGCCAGGTGGGCTCCACAGTGGCGCAAAATCTTGCCGGTGAGAACAACGACGTCACCGTTGTCGATCTCGACATAAACACTCTGCAGGAATTACAAAACCGGCTCGACCTCAGCACGGTCTACGGCCATGCCGCTCATCCGGCGGTGCTGCGCCAGGCGGGTGCTGAAGATGCCGATATGATCATCGCCGCGACTAACAGCGATGAAACCAACATGATTGCCTGCCAGATCGCCTATACGCTGTTTCAGACAACCAGTCGCATTGCCCGTGTGCGATCGCAGCAGTACCTGGTCGAAAAAGACGCGTTGTTCAAGAAAAAGCATATTCCCATCGATGTATTGATCAGTCCCGAGCGGTTGGTCACGGATCATATAGAGCGCATTATTGAGCACCCGGGAGCGTTGCAGGTGGTCGATTTCGCCGATGGCCGGGTGCGACTGGTCGGTGTGGTTGTGGAGAAGGACTCACCCATGACCGGCCAGCGCAAAAGCAATATCAGGGTTTTGTTGCCAAATACGGATGCCTGTATAGCGACGCTCTATCGCGATAATGTCCCGATAGTGCCGGACGATGACACCGTCATTGAAGAAGACGACATCATCTTCTACGTGGCAGCGCGCGAAAACACGGTGCAGATTATGGAGCAGTTTCACCGGCGTGATAAACCGTCGAAGCATGTAATGATCGCCGGTGGCGGCAACATCGGCATGGCGCTGGCGCAGCGTCTCGAAAGCAAATACCGCGTAAAGGTGATCGAAAAAAATCCCGCTCGTGCCGAGCAGCTGGCGGCCACGCTCAACTCGGCGATGGTACTCAATGGTGATGTCGCCGATCAGGATCTGCTGCTTGAAGAAAACATCAGTTCGATGGGGCTGTTTTGCGCGCTGACGAACGACGACGAAGCAAATATCCTTTCGGCCATGGTGGCGCGAAAAATGGGTGCTCGCAAAGTGATGTCGCTGATTAATCGCCCGGCCTATGTTGATCTGGTCGAGCGTGGCTTTATTGATGTGGCGATATCACCGCATAACGTCACCATTGGTGCCCTGTTGCGGCATGTGCGGCGTGGCGATGTGGTAGCGGTTCACTCGTTGCGTCGCGGTGCAGCGGAGGCGCTGGAGGCGATAGCGCACGGTGATGTCGATACCTCGGAAGTGGTGGGTCGCAAGATCTCTGAGCTGCCGTTGGGCACAGGAACCATTATTGGTGCCGTTGTGCGTGGCAAACAGGTGCTGATTGCTGATCCGGACATTGTTATCGAGGCGGAAGACCACGTAGTCATGCTGGTAGTCGACAAAAGTCTGATCCACGATGTCGAAAACCTTTTCCAGGTTGGCGTAACCTATTAGACTTGCCGCTCCCGGCGCATTGGACGCGGCAGGTGGCTGTCCTGACGCAAAGTGAAAGAATGATTGAAAATCACCAAATCAGGAAAATCGCGCCGCGGCGTCATCCCGCTGGCCTGCACGTAACCGGGGTACCGTCGATGGGTGTACCGCTGCTGCTTTGGTCGCACGGATAACGCCATGCAGACTCTAGTGGTGTTGCGTGTGCTCGGCTTGTTGCTGTCTATATTCAGTGTGACCATGCTGGTACCGGGACTGGTCTCTTTGTACTTTGATGACGGTTCGTCGCGATCTTTTTTCTTCGGATTTATTGTGACGCTGGTGATCGGCCTGTCCACCTACCTGCCGCTGCGAAATTATTCTGAACCGCTGAAATCCAGAGACGGCTTTGTGATTGTGGTGATGTTCTGGGCGGTACTGGGGATTTTCGGAGCGATACCACTTTATGTAGATGCCAAGCTTAACCTCACTATCGCACAAGCCGTGTTTGAATCATTGTCGGGCTTTACCACCACCGGTGCGACGGTTATTGTCGGGCTGGATTCTCTCCCGCAAGGTATTTTGCTATACCGGCAGTTAGTGCAGTGGCTGGGTGGCATGGGGATTATTGTACTGGCGGTGGCTATTTTGCCGTTGCTCGGTATTGGCGGTGGTATGCAGTTGTTTCGCGCTGAGACACCGGGACCGCAAAAAGAAAAAATAACGCCGCGTGTAGCCGATACCGCAAAATTGCTGTGGTATATCTATCTGGGCTTGACCATCGCCTGCATGGGAGCGTACTGGGCTGCCGGCATGCCGCTGTTTGATGCAATAGGGCATAGCTTTTCAACGGTCGCAATCGGCGGATTCTCTACCCACGATGCGAGTATCGGTTATTTCCAGAGCAACGCCATCGAAATGATTGCCGTTGTTTTCATGGCGATCTCCGGAGTTAACTTTGCACTGCACTATCTGGCTTTGCGCTCAATGTCGATAGGGGCCTATATAGAAGACACAGAGTTCAAGACCTATATGCTGGTGTTGTTTGTGCTGGCCGTAATTACTGTGGGGTATCTCTACGTCACCAGTACCTCAGATTTCAACAAGTCGTTTTTCAATGGCGTATTTCAGGTGGTGTCGATAGCAACTACGACCGGATTCACCACAGCCGAGTATTTTAACTGGCCGGGCTTTTTACCAGTGTTACTGCTGTTCGCAAGCTTTGTTGGCGGCTGTGCCGGTTCCACCGGCGGCGGCATGAAAGTCATTCGGGTATTGTTGCTGTTCAAGCAGGGCAAGCGCGAGCTGGAACGCATGATTCACCCGCATGCGGTGTTTCCGGTAAAGGTGGGGCGCAAGACGATACCGCCTAAGGTTATTGACGCGGTGTGGGGTTTTTTTGCCAGTTATGTACTGATTCTGGCTGTCATGTTATTGATACTGATGGCCACCGGGCTTGATCAGGAAACCGCCTTTTCTGCGGTAGTCGCCTGCCTCAATAATCTGGGTCCGGGGCTGGGTGATATCGGCGCCAACTACAGTTCACTGGGCAGTTTGCAATTGAGCCTGCTGTGTGTCGCGATGCTGTTGGGCCGACTCGAAATCTTCACACTGCTGGTTTTGCTCACACCCGGGTTCTGGCGCAAGTAATGGGTGACCGGCAGAAATGGGATAGCATCTACCGTAAGTCGGCGGTATCTATGCCTGCCGCCTGTTCAGTATTGACCGGGCACGCGTATCTGCTGCCCACGCAAGGACAGGCGCTCGATGTCGCCTGCGGTTTGGGCGGCAATGCACTGTTTATGGCAAAGCGAGGCCTGCAACCCACCGCAATCGATATCTCATCTGTTGCGATTGATAAACTCAGACAGCATGCGTCGAGCAGTGGCTTGCCGATAAACACCGTTGCACAGGATCTCACCGCGGCAAGCATTGGCGTCAGCAGCTACGATGTCATCACTGTGGCCAATTATCTTGATCGTGAACTAATCCCGGCGCTGATCGCCGCGCTGAAACCAGACGGGTTATTGTTTTATCAGACTTTTGTCAGGGACAAAGCCGACCTCGATGCGGGCCCGTCCAATCCGCAGTATCTGCTTGCCGCAAACGAGTTGTTGAGTCTGGTCAAGCCACTGACAGTGAGGGCCTTCAGCGACCTGGGCGCTGTTGGGGATGTCACCGCAGGCCTGAGAAATCAATCATCTATTGTTGCGCAACGAGTGGCGTAAGCACGATATCCGGACGCCGTAATCACAATTGGTGTTATGCGCCTGGCTGCCTGACAGGACGATACACCCCGTGACGACGAACTATGCGCCTTTTGGAAAAGCCACCAGATGGTCTATGCGCAGCCTGACGCCGATCTTCTCACCGATTTTATGATCGTGGTGGCTCGGTGCCAGACAAAGCACATTGGTACCGCCCGGCATCCGTAAGGTGTAGAGATGGTCGGCACCACGGAAGCTTTTTTTCAGCACGATACCGCGATAAGTACTGTAGTCGTCGTGAATGATATCGTCTGGGCGCACCAGCAGGTCCACCTCCATGCCACCGGGCAGAGCGGTAGCGAGCTTGCCATTGACATCGCCAAGTTCGGTCTGCACCGTTGTACCGTTAATGATGTTGCCGCAAATAAATACGCCTTCACCAACGAAGTCGGCAACAAAGCGATCGTTGGGGGTGTGATATAGATTGTAGGCGGTATCCCATTGCGATAAACGACCATTGTTAAGTACGCCAATGACGTCGGCAATAGCAAAGGCTTCGTTTTGATCGTGGGTGACCAGAATAGCAGTGACGTTGTCCTGCTGCAGAATCTCACGGACTTCCTGAACCAGTTGCACCCGCAGTTCGGTGTCCTGACTGCTGAAGGGCTCGTCAAGCAGGATCAGATCAGGACGCGGGGCCATCGCTCTCATCAGAGCCACGCGTTGTTGCTGTCCACCGGAGAGTTCGTGCGGATAGTGTTTTTTCAGGGTGCGCATGTTGACGATACTTAATAGCTTGTCGATACGCTGAGTCATCTGGCGGCGCTTCAGATTACCGATGCCAAATGCGATATTGTCTGCCACGGTCAGATGCGGGAACAGCGCGAGGTCCTGGAACATCATGCCAATGCGCCGTTTTTCGGCTGGTAGCATGGTGATACCATCGTCGACCGTTTCGCCGCGCATCCTTACGCTACCGGAGCGAATTGGCTGAAAACCTGCGACAGAACGAAGTATGGTGGTTTTGCCGGAACCGCTGGGGCCCAACAGGCAACCGACCTGGCCTTGCTGCAAGGTAAAGCTGACATCGTGGACGATCGGTGTACCGTCAATATCGATACTGACGTGATCGAGTTGAAACTGATTCAAGCGTTTGTCCCGGGTGTTGTCGATGACGGATGTGAACGATGGCAAAGCCCGTCAGGACGCCGTAAAAGGCTATTGTAACGTGAAAATCTGGTCAATAATCGGGTTTGCAAGGCGATGCGGCGTACTCAATGACGAATAACCAAAATCAGCGGTTGGTGCAAAAATTTCTGGCAGCCCGTGTAGCTGCCGGTGATGCTGCGGGTGATCCCGGTAAGGCCGCGCCCGATGCGGTTGATATGGCGGCAATTGATGCGGTGCTGGCGGTGCCGGAGATATCACAGCTGCTTGTCGCCGAGCCCTTCAACAGTGCAGAGGTGCCGGGCACCTGCCTGTTTAGCTATGCATTGTCCTGCAGCGATTTTCTGCTCAATACCGTTGCGCGCTATCCGGTGCCGGTGGCGGCGTATCTGTCTGAACACCGACGGCAACTGCCGTCACTTAAGCAACTCGAATTGCGACTGGCCGATTCAACGCGCGACTGCCATGAAGATGCCTCTATGTTCATGCGACGCCTGCGTGAGTTCCGCAATCAGACTCTGGCGGTGATCGCGGTGCATGATCTCGGTGGCCTGTCGTCGCTTGAAGCGGTTCTGCGCGCACTCTCCGATCTTGCCGACGCGTGTATTGGTCATGCGCTGATGGTGGCCGAGAAAACACTGCAGGGGCGTTTCGGGATGGCCAGAAACGCGCAAGGTAATCCCCTGTCACTGATCGTCGTCGGCATGGGTAAGCTGGGTGGCCGCGAACTGAATTTTTCATCCGATATTGATCTGGTGTTTCTTTACGCCGAAAACGGCACAACGGATGGCGCCAGGCAGCTTGATCATCAAGAGTATTTCCGGCGTGTCGGTCAGTTGCTGATCAAATACCTGGGTGAGGTAACTTCGGATGGATTTGTCTACCGGGTGGATATGCGTTTGCGACCCTTTGGCAGCAGTGGACCGCTGGTGGTCAGCCTCGATGGTATGGAGCACTATCTTTTTACGCAGGGCCGCGACTGGGAGCGCTACGCCTGGATAAAGTCGCGTGTGATCACCGGCACCCCCGCCGAGGTGTCCGATGTTACCGGATTGCTCAGGCCGTTCATCTATAGACGCTACCTCGACTATGCGGTGTTTGATTCACTGCGCAATCTGAAACGACAGATCGCCATGAAAGTCGACGGCGAAGACAGCGAGCGCAACATCAAGCTGGGGCAGGGGGGGATTCGAGAGATAGAATTTATCGCGCAATCATTCCAGTTGGTTCGCGGTGGGCGCGAGCCGGTGTTGCAGCAGCGCAGTCTGCGCACCGTGGTGACAGAATTAGCGACGAACAACCACATAGCGGCTGATGACGCGGCCAGCTTGCTCGACGCCTACGATTTTCTGCGACGCACAGAAAACCGATTGCAGATGGTCGATGACCGCCAGACCCACCATATTCCTGCTGATCAGCCAGCCCGTGAGCGGCTTGCTGGCAGCCTGTGCTTTGACCATTTCCAGTCATTTGCTGAAGTGCTTGAACAAAAGCGTCAGTTTGTGCACACCTGTTTCGGCGGGGTGTTCAGTTTAAGCGCTGAGTCTGATCCTGATGCCGGCTCAGTCCTGCCCGAAGACAATGACCTCAACGACCTGTGGTTGACGGTACTGGCCGGACACTCAGAGCCCGCGCAGATAGAAAAAATTTTGCATAACAAGGGTTTTAACAGTGCTGAGGGGGTTGCCGGGCAGTTGCGTGAGTTTGCCGCCAGCGGGCGTTATCAGCGCTACCTCAGCCGGTCCCGTGAGTTAATTGACCGACTGGTGCCAAAAACGCTGCACCGAATCAGTCAGTCCAGACGCTCGCACAGTGATACGCTGAACCGGGTGCTGTCGTTGTACGATGCTGTCGCAGGCCGCAGCGGTTATCTGCAGCTTATCCATGACAGCGAGCAAACCCTCAATACCCTGGTTCAATTGTTTGCCGAGAGTCCCTGGCTTGCGTCGTTTGTTGCCAATCATCCAATGGTACTCGATGACCTGCTCGACATTGAACAAGCCGCCGCCGTGGTCGATGTTGATACACACATCAAGACGCTGCGCGCAGAACTACAGTACCACCAGGATGCTGATCCCGGTGAGTTGATGGACCGGGTTCGCCACTATCAGCAGACCTGCATGGTGCGCATCGCTGCAGCCGATGTGGGTGGCCTGTTGCCTGTAATGCAAGTCAGTGACGCTCTGACCTGGCTGGCGGAAGCGATGCTGCAGGTGGCCACTGATATTGTTCGTGGCGAAATGATCAGTCGACATGGCAATCCGCACTGTCGAGTCGACGGCGAACTGCGGCAACCGGATTTCGCGATTATTGCCTATGGCAAACTCGGTGGCATTGAGCTTGGCTATGGGTCTGATCTCGATATCGTTTTTTTGCATCAGAGTTCCGGCACAGAGCAGCTTAGTGATGGTGCAAAGCCGCTTGAAAATCAGGTGTACTTTTCGCGTATGGCGCAGAAGCTGGTGAGCTTTCTCAGCACCCGCACTGCGGCAGGCCTGTTGTATGAAATTGACACCCGGCTCAGGCCTAACGGTCGCTCTGGTGTGCTGGTCACCAGCGTCGCCGCTTTTGCTGAGTATCAGCGACGGGAAGCCTGGACCTGGGAGCACCAGGCGCTGGTCAGGGCACGGGTGGTGATCGGCGGTGAGGCCTTGCAGGCTCAGTTTGGCAAAATCAGAGAGGCTGCTCTGTGCCGGCTCGACGCGGGTTCCGGTCTGCGCGACGAAGTCGCACAGATGCGTGAGCGCATGCGGCGGGAGTTGGGGGCCGATAATGGCGACAACTTTGACCTCAAGCAGGGCGCCGGTGGTATCGCGGATATCGAGTTTATGGTTCAATATCTGGTCCTGAAGCATGCCGTTGATAACATTGCCTTGCTGGAGTTCACTGACAACGTCAGGCAACTTGAAGCGCTGGGAAGGTGTGGGTATCTGTCGTTGCCCGATGTGCAGCAATTGACTGCCGCTTATCTGTATCTGCGTGGTCGGCTGCATCGTCGTGCCATGCTGCTCGAAAACGGCGTTGTTGTGCATACCCGGGAATCCATCGACCACAGCGAGAACGTGAGTGACTGCTGGCGCCGACTGATGCATGAGTCGCCACACTGAACACCCTGCAATGAGACAATGGCAGGATTAGAGATAAAAAATCATCCGCAGTCGTTGTTGCCATCGGCTGTGCAACTTTGCCAACCTGTTTTGAACAGTTGAGGGTTGGCTGCTGGTAAGCGCGTGTGTTTGCCAAAAACGGAATCTGGAGATCACTGTTATGTCAATGGCAGATAGAGACGGCGTCATTTGGGTCGATGGGGAGCTGGTGCCCTGGCGCGAGGCAACTGTCCATGTCTTAACGCACACCCTGCATTACGGGATGGGCGTGTTTGAGGGTGTGCGCGCGTATGCTACCGATGATGGACCGGCAATTTTCAAATTGCAGGAACACACCAAGCGTTTGTTTAACTCTGCCAAAATTCTGCGCATGGAGATCCCCTGGGATCAGCAAACGCTTTGCGAGGTACAGAAAACCGTGGTCCGTGAAAACGGGCTCGACTCTGCCTATCTGCGACCGATGTGCTTCTATGGCAGTGAAGGCATGGGCCTGCGCGCCGATAACCTGTCGGTGCACTGCATGGTGGCGGCCTGGGAATGGGGCGCCTATCTGGGTAAAGACAACATGGAGCGCGGTATACGCATTAAAACATCGTCGTTCACCCGTCATCATGTGAACATTGCGATGTGCAAGGCAAAGGCAAACGGCCAATACATTAATTCCATGCTGGCGCTCCAGGAAGCCCTGCAGGACGGCTACGATGAAGCGCTTCTGCTCGACAATGAAGGGTATGTGGCGGAAGGCTCCGGTGAGAACTTTTTCATCGTACGCGATGGCAGCATACACACCCCTGATTTAACCTCAGCGCTTGATGGCATCACCCGCAAAACCGTCATGGATCTGGCCGCCGAAATTGATGTGCCGGTGATTGAACGGCGCATCACCCGCGATGAAGTCTATATTTCCGACGAAGCTTTCTTTAGCGGCACCGCGGCGGAAATCACTCCGATTCGCGAAGTCGATAACCGCGCCATTGGTGAAGGCACTCGTGGTCCAATCACTGAAAAAATTCAGTCAATGTTTTTTGATGCTGTTGAAGGGAAGTCAGATAAGCACAAGCATTGGCTTACCCATGTTTGATGAAAAGGTTGAAATTCTATGAGTGAGAAGGAAAAGCAGGCGTCACAGGTAGTTGTCGTTACCAGAGCGGATCTCCCCGCGTATTGCCCGACGGAAGCGATGGGGCTGTGGAACTCACACCCCCGGGTGTATATTCCGCTGGAAGAATCGCCGCAGGCGAGCTGCCCTTACTGCGGCACGCAGTTCGAGCTCAAGGAGAACTAAGCCCTGCCGGGCGGTGCAGCAGGGCGAGCGGTTATTGCCGGTAAGCCCCGCTGCTTGTAGTAACGGTGGTTATCGTCAAAAAAAAGGGCCCGTGCGGGCCCTTTTTTATGGAAGGTTACCGTGCGTTTAACGTGTCGTCAGAGAGCGGTTGACCGCTTCTATGTGCTTTTCAGCCAATATGCCTGCCGCCAGTCGCAGCTGCAGACTGCGCACAACAAACTGATGTCTCGCCGCTGCATAGTCTGCATAGGCGTTAAAGGTATCGCGCAATGAAACCAGCACTTCCACAGCGGTGCGGGTACCGGCATCGAAGCCTGCCTGGGTGGCCTCGCGCGCAACTTCAGTCGACGACAGCGCCTGTTGCAGCGCGTTGGCCTGGCTGACATCTGCCAGCACGCTCAGGTAGGCATCGCGTGTCTCCTGTTCAACGGCACGGCGTACGGTCTCCTGATTATAGGAGGCCTGCAGTGCGCGGGCGCGGGCCTGGCGAACCAGCGCGCTGGTGCGACCACCGGTATAGATTGGGTAGGACACCTGAAATTTGATCTGACCTGACTCCACATCGCGTCCTGAAGTCGATTCGGTAGTCGAGTTAGTGTAAGCGCCGTTTATAGCAACCGTTGGCTTGCGACCGGCGCGCTCGATGACGACATCTTTCTGCGCCAGATCGTAGTCGAATTTGGCGATCTGCAATCGCGGGCTGTTTTGCTCGGCAAGGCCAATCCAGTCATTGATGTTGGCGGGTACCGGAGTGCTCAGCGCGGCGTCTGACTTCAGTACGTCGAGTTCAGGAACCTCCTGCCCGATAATCACTCGCAAGGCTTCTTTGGCCAGTGCCAGCTGGTTTTCGGCGACGACTTCCCTGGCAACGGCTAAATCCAGTTGGGCCTGAGCTTCCTTAACATCAGTGACCGCTGACAAGCCGACTTCAAAGCGTCTTTCCGCTTGTTCCGTCTGTCGGGAGATTGCTTCGCGGGAGCTGCTGGCGGCCCGAAAAGCCTCTTCGGCTGTCAGTACGTTGAAGTAGGCCTGAGCCGTTCTGAACATCAGGTTTTGTTTTGCTTCGCGCAGCGTGGCTTCTGCCTGGGCAACGTTGATTTTGGCTTTTTTGACTGAGTGATAGGCGGCGGGGTTATACAGATTCTGCGAGACAGATGCCCCGTACGAATCCGATTCGTAGCGCCCGTTCTCGTCGTCGTTGGTTTCGTTGAAAGCTTTGTCGCCAACCAATGACATATTCGGTCGCAGTGCGGAGCGTGCCAGCGGCAGCGTTTCTACGGCGGCATCGTACTGTGCTTGTGTGGCCTGGATGACGGAATCGCGCTCACTGGCGATTCGGTAGATCTCGGACAGGTCTGCGGCCTGTACATTGTGCAGTAGAAAAAGGGGCGCGGCGAAAAGACTGCCTGCTTTCAGTGTGTCACACAGATTCATATGTGTTGTTTTCTCTAGTACCGGTCATAGGGACCTGCGTGCTGCCGGGTGGGCGCACGCGTGATTTTTATGTGTACTAGGAATGTAGATGGTATTTGCGACTTTGGGTTAATAAATTAATTGACCCTGCAGCCCAGTAATCCGCTTTTGCTAGAACTCGAAGCGGTCTGTTGCGCTCACGGTAGCCTCCAGCAGTGCCGGGATGTGAGTGTCGAAAATACTCTGCTCCAGCCAGTCTATTTCGCCAATGCGGCGTATCACAAAGGTTTCCATTATCGGTGATTGCTCATCACCGATGGTGACAATGAGTCTGCCCATATTGGTTAGCCGTGTTTTGAGTCGGTCGGGCACTGATTGCAGCGATCCGTTGACGATAATGGCATCGTAGGTGGTTTTGTCCGGCAGATCGGCAATCAAATCACCGGTGATAAATTTAATATTATCGATACCGCAGCTTTCGGCATTCTGCTGAGCGGTTTTATTGATTGACTCGGCGGTGTCAATGGCTTCAACGTGCTTGCACATTTTTGCCGCACAGGCAGCGATGAAACCGCTGCCGCTGCCGATAATCAACGCGCGATCGTCTTGTTCCAGTACCGCGGCCTGCAGTAATCTGGCTTCAATATTCGGATTAAGCGAATAGCGACCATTGTCGAGCGGGATGCGGGTGTCCGAGTAGGCGAGTCCCTGATGTTCGTCCGGCAGGAAAGCTTCCCGCGGGACTGAAGCCAGGGCGTTCAAAACTCTTTGATCGAGAACATCCCAGGGTCTGATCTGTTGCTCGATCATGTTGGCTCGGGCTAATTCAAAATTCACGGGTCGCTCCGGGGCGGCTGTACGGTCTAAAAAAGGTCAGGGGCAGAATAATACCCGCTGCAGTGACCGGATATCAAAGTGTGATGGTCAGATTTTTATCCGCGGCTGAAGACAATGGTCCGTTTCGGCCCGGTAACCCGTGCACTGCCTGTTGTCGCGTTGGGTGTGGCTGCCGGCGCTACAGGTGTCAGAGACCGTGTTGCGGGCTGTGACTGGCTCGCTTATCCAGTATAGCGCGAAGAGCAGCGCTGACTTTAATCGTTTAGGCTAACGTGATGCCTGCACCGGCGGCTAGCCGGACTTGGCGCTGGCAGGGCGTGGTTTTCGTGGCCGTGAATTGCGGCTGCGTTTGTTGGGACCGCTACGCGGTTTGACGTTGTTGCGTTGTATTTTCGCCGGCGCCAGCGGTTTTATCAGTAGTTCGTCGGTTACCTGGCTGGCAGGGATTTCCTGTCCCAGCAGTTCTTCGATTTCCGGCAGCGAGAAGACGTATTCTTCACAGGCGAACGAGATTGCCTCACCGGACGCACCGGCTCTGGCGGTTCGACCAATTCGGTGCACGTAGTCTTCGGCGTTCTGTGGCAGATCAAAGTTGAAAACATGGGTGACGCCTTCAATATGCAGACCGCGCGCAGCGACATCGGTGGCAATCAGTGTATTGAGCGAGCCGTCGGCCAGATCGGTAATCAGGCGTTGTCGCTTGTTCTGCCGCACGTCACCGGACAATACCTCGGCGTTGACTGAATTGCCGACCAGATAGGCCTGCACTCGCTCGGCGACGCGTTTGGTGTTGACAAAGACAATACTGCGTTGTGGTTGCAGGGTTTGCATCAAGCCCAGTAATAACGGGATTTTTTCATCAGAGGCGGGGTGAAACACGCGCTGCACGACTTTGTCGGCGGCGATCTGATCGGACTCGGTTTTCAGTCCGGTCGGGTTGTTCATGTGCTCGTAGGCAAGTTCCATGACCCGGTGTGACAACGTGGCGGAAAACAGCAGATTAAGCCGTTGCTCGGGTTCCGGCATGCGACGCAGGAGGTAGCGAATGTCGTTGATAAAGCCAAGGTCAAACATACGATCGGCTTCGTCCAGCACCACAACTTGTATGTTGCGCAGAGAAAATACGCCTTGTTTGAAATAATCAATGATACGGCCGGGGGTGCCGATCAGGATGTCGGCGCCCGCTTCAATTGCTTTGCGTTGTGACTCGTAGCCGGTACCGCCGTAAGCCAGGGCGGTGGACAGCTCTGTGTTGGAGCCCAACTGCAGGGCGTCTTTGTGTATCTGGATGGCGAGCTCGCGAGTCGGGGCGAGGATCAGTGCACGCAGTTCAGTGGGTTTTTTAGCGGATTTATTTTCCGCAGCGGGTTTCTCGGCGATCGGGTTGTTGAGCAGGTACTGATAAAGCCCGAGCAGAAAGGCCGCAGTCTTGCCGGTGCCAGTCTGGGACTGGGCGGCGATGTCCTTGCCCTCCAGCATCAGTGGCAGGGCCAGTTGCTGGATTTCCGTGCAATAATTAAAGCCAGCCTCGGTCAGCGCGGCATTTAAATGGGGGTTCAGATTGAACTCTGAGAAACTGACGGACGTCAGATAGTTGGATTTCATAGGCAGAGCATAGCTTATTTCCAGTGCCAACGTGCTTCTGCATTGATCACCGGTTCTGAAATCAACGGATATAGCCCTTGAAAATGTGCTGCCTTGCAGCAACTTTTGGTGGATAATGGTGGATTGCCACCGAGGAGAGTTTCATGCACAAGAATATTGTTGAAGTCAACGACGACAACTTCGAAGCCGAAGTTTTACAGTCCGAGTTGCCGGTATTGGTCGATTACTGGGCAGAGTGGTGCGGCCCCTGCAAGATGATTGCGCCAATCCTGGAAGAAATCGCTGAAGAGTACGGCGAGAAAGTCAAGATCGCCAAATTGAACATCGACGATAATCAGAACACCCCGCCGAAATACGGAATCCGTGGCATCCCCACACTGATGCTGTTTAAAAACGGCTCTGTCGAGGGAACAAAAGTCGGGGCGTTATCAAAAACCCAGCTGTCGGCGTTTATCGATAGCAACGCCTGAGTCGCTAGTGCGCCTGACACCGGCGCCATACAGCAATACGCCAGCCAGGGTGCGTTGCACCGCTGGTGAGTTGAGTTGGCGGTCATCACGCAGATGTGATCCGCCAACGGGTAACTTTGTGTCGGGTTGGAAATACCACAGAGTTCCAAAGTTCTACTACACTATAAGTCAGAGAGGAAGTCGAAGCTGAACTGTCACTGGTGGTGCCTGACGGGCCAAAGGGGCGGTTGCAAAGGCTAGACGTGGAACATACAGCATGATACGGTAGGGGAATCCCTGCTATTTAATCTTTTGAGTGCGGCACCCCCTGACTGCTGCTCTCCGTTTTTCATCACGCATTACTCGCCCAGACCTAGCTGCTCGACCGAAGCCAGCGGTGCCATCGTGTGCCATCCAAAATAGCAAAATCTCGAAATTATGAATCTCACCGATCTCAAGAAAAAATCCGCAACCGAACTGGTTGAGTTGGCGCAGTCCGAAGGACTCGACAGCGTCGCTCGTTCTCGCAAGCAGGATATAATTTTCTCACTGCTGAAGGCACACTCTCGCAAAGGCGAAGATATCTTCGGTGGCGGGGTGTTGGAAATATTGCAGGATGGCTTCGGCTTTTTGCGCTCGGCGGACAGTTCTTACCTGGCCGGCCCGGACGATATCTATGTATCGCCCAGTCAGATACGTCGTTTCAGTCTGCGCACTGGTGATTCTATATCCGGCAAGATCCGCCCACCGAAAGACGGCGAGCGTTACTTTGCGCTGCTTAAGGTTGACGAGATTAATTTTGGTGCACCCGAAGAGGCGCGCAATAAAGTCCTGTTCGAAAACCTCACGCCACTGCACCCGACCGAACGGCTGACACTGGAACTAGGTAACGGCAGCACCGAAGACATCACGGCACGAACGATCGATTTTGTCGCGCCGATAGGCAAAGGGCAGCGAGCACTGATTGTGTCGCCGCCGAAAGCCGGTAAAACGATGATCCTGCAAAATATCGCGCAGAGTATCGCGCACAACGATCCAGACTGTGTGTTAATTGTGTTGTTAATCGATGAGCGCCCTGAGGAAGTCACCGAAATGGAGCGTATGGTCCAGGGTGAGGTAGTTTCCAGTACGTTCGACGAGCCAGCCAGTCGTCATGTTCAGGTGGCTGAAATGGTTATAGAAAAAGCCAAGCGGCTGGTCGAGCATAAAAAAGATGTGGTCATTTTACTGGACTCCATTACTCGACTGGCACGTGCCTATAACACCGTGATCCCATCGTCGGGTAAAGTGCTGACCGGTGGTGTGGATGCACATGCATTGCATCGGCCCAAACGATTTTTTGGTGCGGCAAGAAACATTGAAGAAGGTGGCAGTCTGACTATCGTGGCAACCACGCTGGTTGATACCGGGTCTAAAATGGACGAGGTTATTTACGAGGAATTCAAAGGCACCGGCAACATGGAGCTTCATCTGGACCGTCGTATAGCGGAGAAGCGAACCTTCCCGGCTATCAGTGTGAATCGTTCCGGTACCCGTCGTGAAGAATTAATGATCACCCCTGAAGAACTGCAGAAAATCTGGATTCTGCGTAAATTCCTGCATCCGATGGATGAAATTGAAGCGATGGAATTTTTAATGGGTCGGTTGCAGCAAACTAAAACCAATGACGAGTTCTTCGATGCAATGAAGCGCTAGCGCGTTATTCGTTGGTAGCTGTAACATCACCTTACGCGGCTCACGCTGACCGGTAGGCCGCTGGCGGACAAACGAGGTGACTCCGGCTTTCGGTTTCTATAGATGGGGCCACGCAACATGCACAGACTGGCACTGTCCAGCTACTGCAATACGTGCAAATTATTCTTAATAAAGATCTGCCTGGTGCATGTAGCAGTCCGCAACTGTCGATAAACAGGCCTGCCTGATGGCGTTGTTGACGGTGCATTGACCCTGAAAAATGTTCAGGGCAGCGGCTTGGTGCGGCCGTCTATGAAACCGCTTGAACGTTTTTTAGCGGGCTTTTATTTTCGTCACTGCACGGTGGCCGATATCCTTGCGATAAAACACACCCGGCCAGGTAACGGTATCGATTTCACTGTAAACCTGTGAGCGGGCATCAACGATATCCGTGCCGAGCGCTGTCGCACACACTACCCGACCGCCGCTGGTGTGCACCGAGTCCCCGTCGAGTGAAGTGCCGGCGTGAAACACTTTTACCTGATTGCTCACTTTATCGAGACCATTGATAGCGTCACCTTTACGATAGTCCTCGGGGTAACCCTGTGCGGCCAGCACCACACCAATAGCGGTCTCTTCTTTCCATTTTACTTCTGTCCCGCTGAGCTTGCCGTCAATCGCGGCATCGCACAGCGCCACCAGATCAGATTCGAGACGCATCATGATCGGCTGGGTTTCAGGATCGCCAAACCGCACGTTGTACTCCAGCACTTTGGCCTTGCCAGTGGCGTCGATCATTAAACCGGCATAGAGGAACCCGCAAAACTCATTGCCGTCGGCCACCATGCCAGCCACAGTCGGTTCTATAATCTCGTGCATTATTTGCTGATGCATGGCGGCGTCAATACCGATGGCAGGAGAATAAGCGCCCATGCCGCCGGTGTTGGGTCCGCTGTCCCCATCGTCGCGCGCTTTATGATCCTGAGAGGTGGCCATCGGCACGATACCGTCGCGCCCGACCAGGCAAATAAAACTCAGTTCCTCGCCCTCTAAAAATTCTTCAACGACCACTCTGCTGCCGGCTGAGCCGAACCGGTTGCCAGCCAGCATATCGACAACAGCGGCCTCTGCCTGCTCGCGGGTCTCAGCCACAACAACACCTTTACCGGCGGCCAGACCGTCAGCCTTGATGACCGGGGGGGTGTCATACTGGCGTATGTAATCGATGGCGGCTTGTGCGTCGGTAAAGCTTTGATAGCGGGCGGTTGGTATGTTGTGCCTTTCGAGAAACGCCTTGCAGAATGACTTGCTGCCCTCTAGTTGTGCAGCGTTGGCAGAAGGGCCGAAGATGCGGCAGTCGGCTGCAGTGAAGCGATCCACAATGCCGGCTACCAATGGCACTTCGGGCCCGACGATTGTCAGAGCGATCTCTTCTGCCATGCTGAATTCCAACAGGGCGTCAATGTCGGTCGCCGCGATATCGACATTGCTAACGTTATTCTCCAGCTGTGTACCGGCGTTACCCGGCGCCACATAAACCTGCTCGACCAGCGGTGATGCAGCGGCTTTCCAGGCCAGAGCATGTTCGCGTCCGCCGCCGCCAACGATAAGAATTTTCATGTGTTCTGCCAATGAGTTGGTGTTGTGTGCTGACGAAACCCGGGAGTGGAGAGGCGTAGATAACCGGCACCTGTCGGCAGGCAAATGATTGTGCAGGCCTCCCGGGACACGTCGTTTTTCTCCGGTCACAGGTGATTACACAGCATGACTGCAGGCGCACCGGTGGTTGATGAAATCTTACGCTCTTGAGTAACCTGCACAATACCTTTGCTGTTTAAGGCGGGTATTCGCTGACACAGAAAGTAAAGCGCAACACGCAGCGCTAATCCGGGTAAATAATACCTGTTGGTGCAGATGAGATACAGTGCAAGTATAAACTTTAGCGCTTGCATCGAAGATACCGTTGCGGTTTTATTTGCCATCGCCACCCGATGAAGTGAGTGGCAATCGCGTCGGGCGGTGAGTGGCTCAATTCTTTAGGGTGTAATGGCATGTCAGTGACAATCCCGTTTATAAAATCATTTGACTTCGACTATGGTGCTGTTGACGTGCTGTCGCCGATGGTACGGCGTGTCATCGCCAACAATCCGGGGTCGTTTACTTTCACCGGCACCGGTACCTATATTATTGGCCGCGGTAACGTGGCCGTCATCGACCCGGGGCCGGCGGATCCGGCTCACGTCAGTGCCTTGTTGGAAGCGACCGCCGGCGAGACAATTACCCATATCTTTGTTACTCACACCCATATGGATCATTCGCCCGCCTGCCGCTTGCTGCAGCGTTTCTGTGACGCTGAAACTTTTGGTTTTGGCCGTCATGGCTACGGGCGCAGTTCCTACACCGCCGGTGAGTTTGGCGCGGATGACGACTTCGAACCCGATGTCAGGGTTGCTGATGGTCAGATTGTACGCGGTGGTGCGGTTGGTTCAGAGCCGACCGACTCACAATGGTCGCTGCGCTGTTTACATACCCCGGGTCACGCCAGCAATCATTTGAGTTTTTACCTGGCTGAGGAAAATGCTCTTTTCTGCGGAGATGCTGTGATGGGCTGGTCCACCACTATCGTGTCACCGCCCGATGGCAATATGAAAGACTACATGAGCACACTTGAACTGCTTCTTAAGCAGGATGTCGGCATCTACTACCCTACACATGGTGCGCCGATTCCGAATCCAGCAGAGTTTGTCAGCGCGCTGCGTGAACACCGCCGTGAGCGCGAGCAGCAAGTGCTTGACTGCCTGGCAGACGGACCCGCCAGCGTGGCCGAAATGGTGCCGGTGGTCTATCAGGATGTTGATCCATCACTGCACCCCGCAGCGGCGCGCAGTTTATTTGCCACCATTGAATGTCTGGCAGAGCAGGGCCGTATACAGGCAGACGCAGGGGTGACCATTGACGCGCGTTACCAACTACCGGCTGATGCTGCATTCACTTGACAGAGTGTAATAACAGTACGGGAGAGACGCGCCTATGATCAACGGGCAGTACCGCTGATGTATCCAATTACCAGTTTGCTTTACAACAAGTTTCCGTGCTCCCCGTCGTGCGCCCCCGTAGGTGCAAGGGAGGCGCGGGGCTGAAGGAAAATTTATGCGTTTGCCTAAAACGATTGTATGGATGGCACTGTTAGGGGCCTGGGTTGTCGGCCAGATTTTGCTGTGGACAGACCGCCGGGGGAGTCGACGACTCGCATCACAGCCTATCGGCAGTTCTATGTCGCTAAACCCGGAGTAGCTGCCTGCGACTTTGCTGCGGGTGAACTGCGTTTGCCCGGTCAATTCGCTTCACCGGGATGACAACGGCGGTGACGCCTTTGCGCTGTACTGTCCATGGTTGCTATGGCGAAACCGACATGCGTCGGCGTCAGGCATGCTGGTCGCTCGGGCTCGGATCACGTGAGCGTAGAACCTACACCGCGCACGCACGGCGCGTGTTGCTGCACGGGTGGTTTGCTGATGATTTTCCAGGGGAGGACGCTGGATTGAAAGGACCTTTGGTGGCCGGGCGTGTGCGGCACCCCGTGGTTAAGTGCGTGTAAGCGATAGAGTTTGACTCTGATCCGGTTTTGCTACCGGCCTGCTGCTGTGCGGTGTCGGGAACTACCGGCCTTACTCGCGTGTCTGCGCCTATGGAGAAACTAAGCCACGGCGGGGTAGGCCGGTCTGTTGCAGGCAGACTTTGTCCACCTAAAAGATGCATCATCGGGGCGGTGCTGTGTGCCGGGACAAGTGGTGGCTGATAAGTCGCCTCCAGCACACCGGGATCATTCTAGATCTTCAGCAGGTCTGCACCGGAAACGCGAACAAAGCGCTATGGCTACAGTGGACGAACGCAGGCACTTAATGTTTATATCCTGCGCCGGGCCTTATCTGTCGGGTCTAGTGTGAGTGATGGATGTGTTGTCGCGAAAAACAGAGTTAACGTCAATTGATTGAAAGAGATCTAGTATTCATCGGGGGGGGGCATACTCACGCACTGGTGATTCGGCGGCTTGCCATGCGGCCGTTAGCGAATGTCAGAATTACGCTGATCTCGGAGCAATCCCTGACGCCGTATTCCGGTATGTTGCCCGGCTTTGTAGCGGGACACTATACGCTTGAGGAAACCCATGTTGATCTCAATCGATTGTGTCAGTGGGCCAATGTTCGCTGGATAAAAGGGACCGTCACTGCAATAAACCCTGATGATAAAACGGTAGTGGTGCGGGATCATCCGGCGATCTCCTACGACAAACTCAGCCTTGATACGGGGTCGACGCCCGATCTCTCTGTACCGGGCGCTGATAAATTTGCCGTCGGGGTTAAACCAGTCAGTCACTTCAATCAGATCTGGGGCGGTCTGTTAACCGCGGCGCAAGAGAAAAACGTGGGTGGCTGGGGTGTGATTGGTGCCGGTGCCGGTGGTGTAGAGCTGGTGCTTGCGATGGCACACCGCCTGCGGGAGGCAAACCGTCTGCGTCTGCATCTGCTGTATTCCAGCGAGCGGGTATTGCCCGGTTACCCGGACAAGCTGATTGCAAAGGTCGAGCACGCCTTAGACGAGTTTTCAATTACCTGTCACCCCAACTTTCGGGTGGCCAATGTTTCTGCCACCGGGGTGCAGTCCCGCGAAGGCGAGACCGTGCTGCTTGATAAAAGTATCTGGTGCACCGGTGCTGCCAGTGCCGACTGGCCTGCGGCTAGCGGGCTTGCGGTGACGGATCGCGGGTTCATTGCGGTTAATCGCTTTTTGCAGTCCACCAGTCACAGCGATATCTTTGCTGTTGGCGACTGCTCTGACATGCTTGATGATCCCAGGCCAAAGGCTGGTGTCTACGCGGTTCGGCAGGCGCCGTTTCTGGCGGACAACCTGCGTGCTGCGTTCAGTGCAAAACCTATGCGGCCATTGAAGCTGCAACGTGATTTTTTATCACTGCTGTCGCTAGGCGACAAAACCGCCGTGGGGTGTCGCGCCGGTTTCGTCGCCTCCGGTAAGTGGGTCTGGAAACTGAAGCACGCCATTGACGATAAATTCATGCATAAGCTTAATGAACCGCACCGCAATGGCAACGGCAAGATGGCGATGACCGTGGCAGACCCGGATGAGCCGATGCATTGTGCCGGTTGCGGCAGTAAACTTGGCCCGGATCTGATCCGGGGAAATTTGTCATCGCTTCCGGCGTTTGAGAATGATGCCGTAACACCGGCCCTGTCCAATGCTGAAGACGCGAGTTTGTGGCGAGTACCGGCCAATCGAACCGTGGTCCAGAGTATCGATGGTTTTCGCAGTTTCTCGCGGGACCTGGCGCGCTTCGGTGCCGTCTGCGTCAATCATTCACTCAGTGATCTGTATGCCATGGGGGCCACGCCGGTAACCGCACAGGTGTGGGTTAATCTGGCTTATTCCCACCCGCGCATACAGCGTCGGGATCATCGCTTATTGATGGCCGGTATAGCCGGATCGCTAGAGCGGCAGCGCGTAACTCTGGCCGGTGGCCACAGCACCGAAGGACAGGAGACCCATGTTGCCGTGGTCGCCAATGGCGAGGTTGACGAAGAATGTCTCTGGCGAAAAAATACACTGCGCGAAAATGATGTACTGGTGCTCACCAAAGCGCTTGGCAGTGGCACCATACTCGCGGCCGACATGCAGGCACGCGCGCCGGCCAAAGCGGTCGATGCGGCCTGGGCGGCGATGCTTGAATCTAACCGGGAGGCCGCAAATCTATTGTCAGCCGCAAAGCCTGCCGCCGTCACCGATGTGACCGGTTTCGGGTTGATCGGGCACTTACTTGAAATGCTGGCCGGCAGTGCAGTTCGGGCCGAAATTGACCTCGGTGGAGTGCCACTGCTGGACGGCGCGCTCGAACTCACCGAAGCTGGTTTTCAATCAACGCTGTATCCGCAATTGCAGCCCGGCTTACTGCAGTGCGACAGGCCTGGTGTGGCGGCGATTGACATCGATGCTGCTGCAGAAGTGCGGTTGTTACTCGATCCGCAAACCAGCGGCGGTCTGCTGGTATCCATGGATCGAATCTCTGCAGATACCTTTATTGATCAATACCCCGCGGCCTGCATTATCGGCACTGTTGTCGCCAACGAAAATAAGCGGCCTGCCATCACGCTGTGCTAGCCGGGTATCAGCCGGGCGGTTGAGTCCCGGCGCTGAGCGTTGCAGCGCGTTGAGCCGGCCAGGCGCTGCATAGAGGGTTCTGCCGAATAAGCATCAATGGCCTTAATCGAGTAAAGTTATGCCATGACGCACTCTCTATTGCCTATAACAATCTATCCAGCTTATGGACGCTGATTACCCGTTGTTTCGGCCGGCCGGTGATGCTGCCTTGCTGATTGAGTTTGGCGCAGCACTCGATTTACAGGTCAATCGGCAGGTGCAGATTTTTGATGCCTGGCTGACCCGCGAACAATTACCTGGTGTGCTGGAAACCGCACCGACCTTGCGTTCGGTTCTGGTGCGTTTTGATCCGCTGGTCGTCGATATAGAAACCCTGCAACAACGGTTGGGTGAGATGCTGGCCCGTGATCTTTGGAAAAATGATACGGGCAGTATGGTGGTGATGCGTTGGCAGTTGCCGATTTATTATGGTGGCGATACCGGCGACGATATTGCCGAAGTTGCCACCCTGCTAGGGGTGTCGGTAGCGGATACGATCAAGCGCCATACCGCGACCGCGCAGCGGGTATTGACCCTCGGTTTTGCACCGGGCTTTATGTACACCGGCCTGTTGTGTGACGACTGGAATTTCCCGCGCCTGAACTACGTTAAGCCCTCTGTACCGGCGGGCGCGATATCGGTTGCCGTGCGGCAAACAGTGATTACATCAACCGAGATTCCAACCGGCTGGCGTACCATCGGCCGCACCCCTTTCAGTAACTTTGCGCCATCCTGCGATCCGGCTTTTTTGATTAGCCCGGGAGATGAACTTTGCTTTGTTGCCATTGATGAAATGCGCTATGCCGAACTCACCGAGCAGCAGCAGGCGGGTGAAGCCATTCTGACGTCAGAGCGTATCGCATGAGTGGCCGGTTGCGGGTACTGCAAGCGGGGCCGGCAATGACGGTGCAGGATGCCGGGCGTCCGGGCTACCAGCGCTATGGCGTGGCTGAAGGTGGCGCGATGGATCAACACGCACTTGCGGAAGGCAATGCCCTACTGTTGCAAAACACCGACACCGCGGTGCTGGAGATGGCCGTCGCCGGCGGACAGTTTCAGGTGATTGATGCGCCATTGCAGTTGGCCACCAGTGGATGCCGCATGGATCTTTTCGTCGACGATCAGCCATTGCCCTGGCGCAGTAATTTTCTGGTCAATCCCGGGCAGGTGATTCGCATCGGCCAGGCACGCGGTGGCGTGTATGGCTATTTGCACGTGCAGGGGGGATTCGATGTTCCTCTGATTCTGGGTTCCCGATCAACGCACACGCGTGCGGGCTTTGGTGGTTTTCAAGGCCGAAGCTTAGCCAGCGGCGATGAGCTTGTCGCAATGGTCGCCGCCCCGACTGAGGTCAGATGCCGTCGTCTGCCCGAGCCGCACTATCTTGAACGTCGCGAAATAAGAATTGTGCGGGGCGCACAGGCGCATCTTTTCTCGGACAGTAACCGCTCAACGTTTCTCCATGCAGACTTTCGAATGTCATCCAGACGCGATCGCATGGGAGCACGCCTCGAAACGGATGCTGATAGCTTTGCCGCCAGCGGCGGTTTGACAGGGATTTCTGATGCGGTGGTTGCCGGTGACGTTCAAGTGACCGGTGATGGCGTTGCCACCGTACTGCTGGCTGATCGACAACCGACCGGTGGCTACCCGCGTATTGCTACGGTAATAAGCGCAGATCTGGCGGCGATGGCGCAACTGCCCACTAATGCCGCGTTTTCCTTCAAGCTGGTTTCCATGCAGGAGGCGGTCAGTGCAATGCGTCAGCAGCGGTTGGCACTGGCGGGGCTACCAGCCAGTTGTACACCTCTGGTCAGAGATCCGGCTGACGTGCCGGATCTGCTGCGCTATAACCTTATAGATGGTGCGATAAACGCGCAGGATTGATCCAATAGCACACTACCGGGAGCCGCCTAGCTCGCAATTGCGGCGTAGTTGTATACCCGGCAGTTACTGGACGTTTGCTGCAGCACGTATTCTATATGCTGGTCCAGCAGACTGAGGGCCTGGTTGTCGATGCCGGTAAATTTCACACGTGCGTCAAAGCGGCTGACGCCAGTGGTGTCTTTTACTTCGGTGGAAGACAAAACCTTTGCCGCCAGCGATACCGTCTGGCACTGTGGTCCCAGGCACATCGTCAACGTTATTTTCCCATCAGTCGGCAGGCGTTGCTCATGCTGAAAGTGCAGTCCAGCGTTACTCAGCTTAACGACATGAGTCGGGTTTGTGCCGAGCGGAGCGGTATCATTAGTGTTATTAGCGTGTTCTACACGCATGGCAAGTGCATCCGATACGCGCAGACTTTTGCGGCGATCTGATTGAATATTCCCGGGTGCGGAGGTTGTAGCCTTCGTCATTATTTTTTAGTCCTTGTGGATACTACTTACTGCCGTAATGCATTGAAAGATAGGGGCGGTATGGTCTGCAATTTATCAAACTGGATCTGTGTTGTGATTCACATTCAAAGGGTCGGTAAGGTGTACTGCCTGCTAATCTGTAAACAGCTGGCGAAGCAAACCGTCCCGAGGCGCGCAATCGAACGGTGATCACGTAAGCTGGTATAGAAAAAGCCAGGGGGCTCGGGGCTTCTTATGCCGGTGAGTGATATTCACGGCACCGCAGCATCAGACTTGTAGCATTAGCATAGCAATGCCGTCATGACGTAAAGGTTGCTGTTTGGCATGGTGATTCTGGTCGGGCGCAGGAAACCCGCCCGACCCCGATACTGCGTTCCGGTCAAACCAGCGAGAAACCCGGAACCCACTCATAGATAAGTGCAAACAGAACCAGCGCAAGCGCCAGTCGGTAGACCATGAAAATCCAGAAGCCAACGCGCTTTACCAATGCCATCAGCAGGCTGATCGCCAGCAAGGCGGCAAAGAAGGTCAGCACGGCAGCCCAGATTGCGTGCGCCGGGATGCCACCGCCGATCTGAATCGCTTCAATGGCAGTGAAGCCACCGGCCGCAGCAATTGCGGGTATACCGAGTAAAAAAGAAAATCGCGCCGCTTCAGCGCGTTCAAACCCGAGGAAGCGTGCGGCAGTCATGGTGGCGCCTGAACGGCTGGTGCCGGGGATCAAGGCCAATGCCTGGCTGATGCCTATAATCAGTGCCGCCGGCAGGGTGACGTCTTCCATTTTTTTGGTGCGCTTGCCGACGGTATCGGCGACAAACAACAATATGCCGTAAACAACTGCCGTCCAGGCAATGATTTTAGCGACACCGACGGTGTCAGCGCGAATAGCATCGAGCGTACCGGTCAGCTTGAGCAGGGCACCGAAAAACAGCGCCGGCAGTGTTGCCAGAGCGATATAGCCTGCCATGCGCGAATGCTGTGTACTGCGAAAGCGCAGCAAATCCCAGGTGCCGCCGAGCAGATTGACGACATCGCGCCAGAAGTAGACGATAACCGCAAACAGCGATCCCACGTGAACCATCACGTCAGTGACGACACCCTGATCGGGCCAATCGGTCATCACAGGTATCAGTGCAAGGTGCCCGGATGAGGATACCGGTAAAAATTCAGTCAATCCCTGCACAATTGCGATGACAATTATTTGTTCAATGGTCATAGTGAGTATTCAAGGTAAATCGGTGGAGAATAGTGCAACAAATGTGCGCTGCAAGAGATGTAGTGTCGGCAATCTCGGGTAAACAAAGTGATTGCCTGCCTGACCTATAAGGATAGAACCATTTGCGTGAAATGCAGCGGCAGCCCGGAAATTATTCGTTAAATTTAACGTCGCTGGATGCGACACGTGCAGAGGCGTGAGTCCGGTAACAATGATTCACAGTGAAGAGGCGTCAGTGCGTACGGTGGACGGAAAAGTCACCGTGAATTCAGCGCCGCCTAACTCGGCAGATTTTCCGATGGTTATGCTCGCCTCGTGCCACTGCGCGATCCTGCCTACGATGGCAAGTCCCAGGCCATAACCCTGGCCATTGCTCTGGCCATTGCTCTGGCCATTGCTCTGGCCGTCACCGTGGTCGTAGTGCCTGCCATCACTATTGCGCGATAACGCCCCGTGGCCCCGGTTAAATGGTTTCATGACTTCGTCGCGCTGTCTCTCGGGGATTCCGGCGCCGTCGTCGCTGATCGTTACCCGGGCTACATCAGCGCTGGTGGTCAGTTTGATTTGCACTGCGCTATTCGCATGGCGCAAACCGTTTTGAATAAGGTTGTTGATCAACATGGCCAGATACTCGTTGCTGCCGGCGACGGTGGCCGTTGTGCTGCAATCAAAATGCAGCATCGCCGCCTGCTCGTGGTATTGGCCGATGCATTCGCGAATCAAAGCGTGCAGCTTAACCGGATTTTTTATCGATGTAACAAGTGTGTGATCGAGTCGCGCAAAGCCCAGCAGAGAATTCACCAGGGCTTCCATTTCATTGAGATCCGTGTTGATGCGTTGCAGGTATTTTTCCCGTGCGTCCGGTCTGGAGGTGTCGGCCAGCGTATCGATGCCAAACCGCAGGCGTGCCAGTGGTGTACGCAAATCGTGACTGACCGCAGAACTCAGGAGTTTATTGTCTTCAACCAGTGTTTGAATTCGTGCCGCCATGCGATTGAATTCTGTTTCTATGTCGGTGATATACGAGAACCTGCCAGTGCTGATTCGCGCGTCCAGCTTGCCACTGCCAAACTTCATGGCGGTGTCTCGCAGCTGCAACAGCCGCCTTAGCAGCGGGTACAGCCACAGCAATATAATAATTAACAGGCCACCGTAAAACACTGAGGTTAGAATACCTCGCATCTGATTGGCCTGATCCTGCAGTGGCGGGGGGAGCTGAAGGGTCAGGACCAGATCGTGATTTTTAAGATAGTGGTTAAGTGAGATCCCCCGGCCGGATTCAAGCACCAGTATTTCCCCGTCGTCAAATTGCGCGCGCATTGCTGTTGGCAGTGGAAAGTTGTTTTTCTGTTGCAATGAAAGCCTGGTAGCTGACTGCGTTGGCCATTTATCAACAAACTGTGTCGGATTTTCGCTTGTGTTGAGGGTGTCGCCCAGAGACCGGGTCATAAGGCGGTATTCGGCGAAATCGTCGACGGCATCCTTGCCGATGTAGCTGCTATAGAGCTGATCCAACGCCCAGCCCAGTCCCACGATCGACGCCACCACCACCAAAATGAGTGACAGGGTTAGTGCGCGCATACGGTTTGCGTGCTACCAGCTATCAGCGGTGAATAAATAGCCCTTGCCCCAGACGGTTTTAATTTTATAAGGCTTGCTGGTATTGTCGCTGAGTTTTTTCCGCAGTCTGGAGATCAGAATGTCAACCGAGCGATTAAATCCGTCGTAGGCAATACCCCGCAGTTTTTCGACCATAGCCTCGCGTGACATCACCTGTCCGGCGTTACTTGCAAGCAGCCAGAGCAGGTCAAATTCATTGGTCGACAAAGAGATACTATTGTCGTTCAGTAGAACACTGCGCGACTCCTCGTCAATGATCAGGGTGCCGAAGTTTAACGAAGCAGCACTGCCCGGGTCGGTGTGCAGCAGTGTATTGATTCGTGCCAGTAGTGCTCTGGGCCGAACAGGCTTTATCAGATAGTCATTTGCACCTGCTTCAAGCCCTTTGACCTCGTCAGCCTCTTCACCGCGCGCGGTTAGCATCAGGATCGGTTTCCTGAAGTGCTCCCGTGCCTGGCGGCAGACATCAAAGCCATCCTGTACCGGCAGATTAACATCCAGGATTACCAGATCCGGGTCGTCATCCTCAATCATGTGCAATGCTTCATCGCCGCGATCGGCAACGGTCACCAGGTAGCCATTGTCGGTCAGGTAATCGGCAATCCAGCTGGCTAGAGAGACGTCATCCTCCACCACCAGGATATGAGTAGGGTTGCTGTCCAGCGTCATCGTCAGAATAACCTCCATGTCGAGCGTCGCCGTGACTTGCTGTTGTAAACCCAGGCGACGATCACCGAGGTTCTAGCCAGTGCTACGGATGGCAGGTCGGCCGCAACCAGAGTGAAATGTAGATTTTCCGCCGACTCGAACGGGTATTGCACAGTACCACTGTTGTTGTTGTCCCAGCAGTGCAAAGCGGTTACTTGCTTATCGAGCATGAGGCAGTATCTGCCCGCACCGAGTCCCTGCCATTTTACCGTAACGTGCTGATAACAAATCTGCCCCTTGCGCATGGCAACGCATTTGTCGGGTGTTGCGGTCAGGTCTATATCGTCCGCAATCAGCGGCTTGCACATCAATACCGCCAGCAGTGCCAACAGTAACCCCGATAGTCGTGCCGTCATTGTCGCGTCCAGGCGTATTTTGACGAAAGTCATCATTAAAAAATATAGTTAATGCCGACAGAAAAATCGTAGGCCATACGGGCCTGGGTAAGAGGGCTGTCGACGACACTGTCCGGTAGACGATCAACAGTTGCGTTGGTGCGGAACACCCATTTTTCATTCAGTGGAATCGCGGCACCGAACTCTGCGGTGGTGAGTACACCGTGGTCCGCCTGATAGACGGCGGTTTGCTCGCTGACTTCACTTTCGTCAATACCGAAATAAAAGTCGACAATATCGGCGGAAAAATAGCGCAGGCCCAGTAAGGCATGCAGATTCCAGTTGCGCAACTGCCAGAAGTGGCCAAATTGCCAGGCGGCTACAACGCCATTACCACGTCCGGTGGAATCGACGCCCAGTTCCAGCTGTACAATATTGTTATCCTGATAATGGGTGCTGCGAATGCCGAATTGCAAATCGGCGTCGCGGTCTCTCACCGATACATAGCCCGGGACGGTACCCGGTGTGTAGCTACCGATCTGACTGCTGAACAGCAAAGCTACGCGGCTGCGTTCGTTTTCCCAGGCGTTGTAGCCGAACGCAAAATTACTTGAGCTTCCATGCACTGCTTCGAAAAAAAAGTCACGCCATTCAAACATACCGTGCAAGCCGATGCGCAAGCCCCCGGCAGGATCGGATGGATTGGTGGCCCGGGTTTCTACAAATCCGATAATCGGCACGCGATAGTAGGAAAGGTCGGAAGTAAACTCAAGGAAGCCACTGGTTTCCGGCGCTGATTGTCTTATTTCGTGCGATATATCTGCAGCGTGGCCAGGTGCCGAAAGCATCACCAGTACCGAATAAAACAGCAAAATAACTGTGCGTTGAATCATTGATGAATGCTCACACAAGGGATGGTGCGAATTATAAACTGCATCAGCAGTCCGCTTGCTGAAGTATAGCGGTAAAAGTTTACGGGTTTTTGTAACAGAATGTACGGCGAGGAAACAGCCGCTGTCTTGTGGCGCGGTTAATCGATGCAGGTGCGGTAAAAGCCGTGGCGGCGATCTTTCAAGGGCATCGGCCTCATTGATTGGGCGCGAGTGCTTGTGCGTCGATACAGCGACAGGTGATCCGTGCGGTGGAGACGTGCTCAGGGTAGCACGGCAAGCTCTGTTTCGATAGATAACGTGTGTGGTGTGGACCGGTAGCACCAATGACCACAGAGACTGGTTTGCGAATGACACAAGCACTGGCTAATGCAAACACCGGAACCGGCTGTGTCTATCATTGGGTATGCGCTGCAAACACAAGCGCGTGATGCAGCTACCCGGGAGATCCCGGGTAGCTTTTAACAACTCGTTATTTTAGTGCGCGTCGTCTTTGTCTTCTGCACAGGCCAAGCAGTGCCAGCAACATCAGTGTCCATAAGGTCAGGTCTTTACTTGTACCGGTTCCCAGTACGCAGCCAGCGCCACCGATGCCGGTGCGAATAAACATGTCACCGGCGACATCTTCGAGCAAGAGGTTTGCTGTGGCATCTTGAAAATCCGGGATGCCATTGTTGTTGCTATCGGCGAGTGCGTAGCCAAGCACACCACTGTCGGCCGCTGTTTCCAGTATGTCGGCAACGCCGTTGCTGCCAACGTTGCTGCCGGTGACCCACTGATCGTTATGCACTAGCAGCGTCAAGTCGACACCGGCTTCGAGCAGATCGGTTTTGCTGTCGTTGTCGGAGTCGAGATCAATGGAGTCGGCCAGACCGTCACCGTCGCTGTCGATAACACCGTTACCTTCGAGCAGATCGGGTATGCCGTCATTGTCGTCGTCGAGATCGATTTCGTCAGGGATCTGGTCGTTGTCAGTGTCAATAAATACAGCATCGCGGAAATTATCTATCGAGTCGCGAACGCCATCACCGTTTTTGTCGCCGGTCTCGAAGATATCGAGAATGCCGTCGTCATCGGAATCTGTATCGAGTGAGTCGGGTCGGCCGTCGTTGTCGGTGTCGGTGGTGCCATCGCCTTCGTCGAAGTCCGTCAGGGAGTCACCGTCATCATCGTTGTCCTGGTCATTGCTGACACCGTCGCCGTCGACATCGTCTGGTAGATCTTCAATGCCATCGAGGTTTTCGTCGACACAGGCTTCTGTATAGATATTCCAGGTTTGCTCTGCGGAGGTGTCTACACCGTTATTCTCCGTGCCGTCCTGATCCATCAGTACCGCCGTAATCGTTGAGGTGAGGCCACCTGCGGTGCCGGGTTTCAAACGATAGGACAATGTCAGAGATGGCCAGCTGACCTTTGGTGATTTTGCAAAGATATCCGAATTGCTGACTTGCAGTATATTGAAATGCATAGCGGATGAACCGTCGTTGCCGTCGGCCACGAACTGTGCCCAACCCGGGAAGCGCACTTCGCCATCACAGGCGCTGCTGGTCGGTTCTTCACCCGCCATAAATGAAGGTGCGTGGTTGATTTCAGCCGCAGCACTGGCGGATCCCAGACAGGCGAGCAATGTTGCCAGAGATGCTATGGATGCTGGCAACAGGGTCGGTGAGAGTGCCACTTTAAATTTCACGATCAAATCCTTTGGTGTTAGGTGTAAAACGGTTGCAAATTTACAGATCGCAGCAAACTGAAAACCAAAAGGTCACAGTTGATACCCGGCGGATGTCCATGACTGCGAGTCAAGCCGGGTAGAATGTCCGTCGGAGAGTACTGTTTCTACAGGACGCTCTGGCGGGTGCATGCAGCGCTTTGTGTGTTCAATGAACGTGGACGCAAGAATAGGACCGATCAATCGGCGTGCAGGTGACCCGCGCGGGTGTGAATCATTTTTTATTAGTTCAAAGGTCTGTTCGGCTCAGGCAAAGCCGCAGCCGTGCGCTTAATCAGCCCTGCAAACTCTTTTGGTACTGATGCGTATTTCTGTGTTTACAGGCACCGTGATTTACTTTTTGATGATCAAATAGATCTAAAAACAATAGCGTGTTTCACCGCGAACCAAAGCCGCTTGACGGTCAAACCCGATGCCGATGCAAGCCCTGGTGTATTTTTTGGTGCCGACTTGTCGAGGCGTCTCTATATTAATCACCGGCCCGCGGGTATATCGTCCGCCCTAGTGTTGTTCGAAGTCGATTTTTTCGTCGACAGGCAGACCGAGCAGATAGCGGCGCAGGCAATCCAGGCTCAGTTCGGTGGCGCCCATTGCCACCCACTTCCTACCGCCGATTAATCGTGATGTGCGCACTTTTGTGCCTGTCGGGGATGCTATGGCGATAAATACATCAGCGCCAAAGTTGCGACTGTCGTCGGCGTCGTCGGGTGCCATCAGCGAGACCAGAGCATGACTGGCGCCGGACCGGGTTCGGAGCGCTTCGGCCAGCACTTTGGCACCGTTGCTGTCCAGAGTGGCTGTGTTCAGGCCGGTCGTTTGTGCCAGTTGCTGCAGGTCCTGGCTGACGGTGCTGGTGACAAGTGCCGGGTTTGAACCATTGCCGGTCAGACGCTGACTGATTGATCCGCCAGTCGTCATTTCGATGGTCGCCAGTGTTCCGTTAACGCTCGCCAGCGCTTCTGCAATAGTCCCTTCAAGGGTCTGGTCGTCTTCGCAAAGAATAAAGTTGCCCAGACACTCGCGGACTTTTGCCTCGAGCGGCGCGAGCACAGTATCGAGCGTGCGCTGATCTTTGCCTATCGCCGCGAGTTTGGTTTCGAGCTGCGGGAAATGTGATTGAAAACCCAGTTTGACCGAGTGATCCGATGCCAGTGCTTCGATGTCTTTGAGTAATTGATCAGCGCGTGATTCGCCGATGCCAAATGAATGAAAGCGCTTTAACCGGGTAACCACGGTGAGTCCGCTGAGTTGTAATATCCGTGGCAGAATCTGATCGTCAATCATACGCCTCATTTCATGAGGGACACCGGGGGTGAAGAAAAACCGCGCCTGGTTAATCGTCACGGCAAAACCGCAGGCGGTGCCGACCGGATTATCGATAAACTCACAACCTGCCGGTAGCATTGCCTGCTTGATGTTGTTTTGTGGCATCTGTCGGCCGCGGCTTTCGTAGTAGGCTTTCAAGCGTTCCGCCCAGGCGTCGTGAAGTTCCAGCTGCACGCCGGCGGCATAGGCGGCGACCTCCTGCGAGAGGTCATCGACGGTCGGCCCGAGTCCGCCATTAACGATGACCGCATCGGCTCGTTGCGAGGCCTGCTGAAATGCCAGTATCAGAGATTCCCGGTCGTCTCCGACCGTGGTGCCCCAGGAAACTTGCAGGGCATTGTCGGTAAATCGCCGGGCGATATAGCTGTAGTTGGTATTGACGGTTTTACCGGTCAGAATTTCATCACCGGTGCATAAAATTTCAATTTTCATCAGCAGAGCTTTGTGGTCGAGGGCAGCGTCGCCTGATACCCGCGTGATCTGCTGTGCACATAAATGGTGGTCGCCTGAAACGACAACAGCACGCGCAAGGCGGCGGGTGAAGGCCTGTCAGGGGTAGTGTAACCGAGACGGCAGAGCAGAGGGGGTCCGATTGCTGCCGGTCCTGAGTCTGCGGATAAGTGGTGGCGGCACTGCCGTATGGCGGTCCTTGATCACCCCGCCGTTGCGGTTAACTCAGCACTTGTCAGCTGCTGTCACAGTGCAGGCGCTATCGCCGCGCTGTATTCGAATCGCGCAGCAGATTAATGATTACGCTATCGCTAAAACCCGTTAGTGTGTATTCGCTGCCTTCAGATTGATTGGCGACTGAAAATTCAACCTGGTAGGAATCGTAATCGTCTGAGTCGAGTTCTGTAGTAGCCTCAATGGGGGTTCTTGAGGTAATACTGAGTGATTCTTCGGCCAGCGTATAGTTGGCAAGTGGCCGGGCTGCGTTGGAAAACAGTGCGTCTGAGTAGAGGTTGTTGATCCAGCGTGATATGCGATCTTCGCTGTCAGTGGCCGGGAAAAAATAGAGCCTCGCGACGTGTGCAAAGCTAATATCGTCATTGTCAAAAGTCAGTACCAGTACCGCCTGCTGATCGGTGAAGTTATAGATTTTTGTCGTGTCAGTGTATGGCGTCAGGCAGAAGCAGGTGTTAATTTCCAGAGTCTTGGTGCCACTGGCGGCGGTATCCAGAAGGCGATCATTGATGGTATCTGTCGGGTCATCGCTAATCTGCTTGTCCGGGTCCGTGAGGGTCGCATCCGTACCTGGTTGAACGGTGCTCGAATCACTGGAGCTGCAAGAGGCAATCAGCCCCAAAAAAGCTGCGAACATCAAATGATAGATTGGCGTCTTGATTATCATTTGGTACCACCCCCGCGATGCGATAACATTTATTGGCGTACAGTCCATGGGTCCATTGAGTGTTTGGCGGAGCAACCGGCACACAGAGTGTTGCTCGTCCTTCATCAGGACTAACGCAATATTTAAACCAGTAGTGGGCGTAACGGCAAAGGGCGGGTGCGCTGTACGGATTTATAAAAGACTCCGAAGCGACAAGTCAGCCAACGCTCGATTGCTGTGCCGGTTGGATGGCGTCACAGTCAATCCAATGGTTTTGGAGTGGCCAGGCCTGACCAGAATTGTTGCAAATTGTGTGTCAGGTTTCGGCCTCCGGTGTCAGGCACAGCAGCAGCAGAGCCGCCAGAATTCCAATGACTCCGGGAATTACCAGCAGTTGCACCCAGCCATGGCCGATCAATCCTTCCCACAGAATAACAAA
>CALKXD010000020.1 GCA_938003855.1 uncultured Granulosicoccaceae bacterium
TCTCCACCGTCATCTTGAGAAAGAAACCCAAATCCCTTGGACTCGTTAAACCACTTTACTGTACCTTTACTCATCTTGATTTTATTCCAAAAAGTGATATGGATTGTGTTTGGTATGCCTTGTAGCATGTCAAAGCAACGAATATGACAAACACCCATAAACCATAACAGATTTTTTGAAAATTATCTCAATGTAACTAAATTATTTCTTGCTTTTTTGCGTGAAATAATTGCCATTGAGATGAGCGGGTACCAGTAGCCGCGCTGATTTAGATTTTTCTGGCGTATTTTCGGACACGGTTGCGTGGATGCTCAGCGCAACAGGTGTAAAGCCTCATCTGATTGGAGGCAAATGTTAATCCGGTAGCCTGCGTCTTTGTTTGGCAAACAGGTGGCCGGTTGGCTATTTCTCGCTGTCACTTTTGTCGATGTAGCCCATGCCCTTGTAGGCCATTGGTTTACGATTGACTTTCCGTGGCCACAGAGCGTGCCAGTTCTTTTCGATCTGAAAGGTAATGATTTTTCGATTTTTCGGGCGTGGCTCCCGGTCCTTTTCTATCAGATCCTGGTGTTCGTCTACTTCTTCGTCAGTTGCGTCGCGGATGGACAGTATTTTACCGCCTTTGTAGGCACGGTCCGACTTGGACTTGTGCAGTGACAAGTACTGCATTGATTCTTCTTCTTCATCCAGCAGCCACATGCGTGACTCGCAGATGCCGGTCTTGTCGACAAGTTTCAGACCAACTTTTGACAAAAGAAATAGGGTGTTTGGATCGTCCACTGCAGCCACCTCGTAATGTTGTTGCGTAACGCCCGCAATAGCGGAAATTGTGAACGCTTCATGATAAAAACAATCGTAATGGAGAAGATAACAGAAATTAGCACTGCCCACCTGTTGTATGAGGGCATTCGTCAATTATTCGGCGGAAATCACCCGGTTGTATAGGATCGGGCAGTAGATACACGCTATTGCCGGACCAACCGGACAGGATCTGATCGTGGTTTTTGTAGTTGCCTGTGTAAATAAATAGTCGCGCATCGCTTTCGGTAGCGGCGACATAGAACAAACAGGTTTTTTGATCGTTCGATGGTTGACGATGGCAATTCAGCCGATGTTGTTCATCACAGGTCGCCGCTATTAGATCGCCTGTTCCGGTGTGACAGGGGCGGCGTCAAAGGAGGGTATCCGTATTGTCAACTTATGCTGCAGTAGTGACCGCGATTGCAAGTCGGCTCGTGGACCGAACAGTCCTGGCCGACGTGGTATAACTGGCAGCGTGGCTAACTCAAATGGCGATGTCTATGAATGACACATCCGAATCCCCTGACAGGACCTGGGGAATAAATAATGACTTTGCGCCGCTGCGTGATGTGCTGCTAGGCGTACCGGAATACTTTCAATGGGTCGATGCTGGCCCGCTGACCGCCCGAACCCTGAACAATGCGCATAAGACGGGTGTTCGTTTCGATTTGCAAACTGCGATGGCACAGCACGCCGAAATGGTGTCGATCTATGAGGCAAACGGCGTGACCTGTCATTACCTCGATTCCGATCCGGTCCTGCACCGGAATTTTTTTGCCAGGGACAGTTCGGCAATGACCCCGTGGGGAGCACTGATCTGTCATATGCAACTCAAAGTCCGGCGCGCAGATTACGTTACGGCAATCAGATTCTATCAGC
The DNA here is from genome assembly GCA_938003855.1 of uncultured Granulosicoccaceae bacterium. Classification (GTDB taxonomy): domain Bacteria; phylum Pseudomonadota; class Gammaproteobacteria; order Granulosicoccales; family Granulosicoccaceae. Next base: position 1,681 of record CALKXD010000020.1, read on the forward strand.
AGAATAACATCCCTATTTGGAACTTTGCCACCGCCGGTCACTTTGAAGGCGGCGACTTTGTCATCATTGAACCCGGCAAGGTACTGATCGGTTATTGCGGTGAGCGATCTGAAAAAGCCGGGTCTGAGCAAGTAGCCGGGTTTGTTCGTGACAGCGGATGGGAGGCGGTAACCGCCCCGATAAGTCGCGAGTTTGTACACATGGATGGACTGGTAGTGCCATTGGCAGACAAGCTGCTGGTTGCCTGTCTCGATGCGCTTGAGCCCTGGTTGGTCAAAACGCTCAGGGACTGGGGCTTTGATTTTGTCGATGTGCCCTACCGCGAAGCAAAAGAGCTTGGTGTTAATCTGGTTGCTCTGGGTAACAACAAGGTGCTGTCTATGGCAGGCTCTAGCGGGCTCAATGCAAAAATGCGCGCATTGGGGTTTGAAGTGTATGATCCTGATATGTCTATGTTCACCCTCGGTGGTGGTGGCGTGCATTGCCTTTGTCAGGCGCTTTGCAGGGATCAGATCGGTTAAGCACAGCGCGGTGGCAGGCGCTTGTGCGGCTCGAGCGTTGCAGGGTGACCTGGCTTTTTGGTGACATAGAGACTGACGATATAAACAGCGGCGGGCGGGAGCTGCAAGTATCCGGTAAAAATCAGCGTGACAGTGAGTGATTCATTCCGTTGCACGGTGTATCACCGTGCGCCGGTGCTTGCTATTTATCCGCTGCCTGCAATCTAGAACCGGCAGTCGATTTCATCGGCTGGCCGGTGGCGATAGTCTGGCCGGCGATACCTATTGCGCACCACTACCTTCGTGTCTCGGTGTGCTGTTCCTTACTGTGCGGACTGCGAGTTTTGTCGCGTGGCGAAGCTTTCACTGACAACACATAAAAGCTCGAACAATATACCGGCACCAGCCAGTGCCGTAACGCCTGCAGAATCAAATGACGGCGCGACCTCAACCATATCAGCGCCGATAAGGTTCAAGCCGCTGCAGGCGCGGACCAGTAGTTGTGCTTCCAGCGTCGTTAGTCCGCCGATCTCCGGGGTGCCCGTGCCGGGTGCAAAGGCCGGATCAAGGCTGTCGATGTCGAAACTGATATAGACGGGACCGTCACCGACGACGGATCGCATTTCATCGATGACCTTGTCGATCCCCATGGAATGAAATTCGTGCATGTAGATTACCCGCATGCCGCTGTCGTGACTGAACTTCCATAGATCCAGGTCATTGACGGAGCCCCGGATACCAATTTGCACGGTACGTTTAGGGTCGAGTAAGCCTTCTTCGACCGCACGGCTGAAAGGCGCGCCATGATGAAACTTCGAACCCATGTAGTCATCACCGGTGTCACAGTGAGCATCTATGTGGATCATGCCAATGGGTGCTTCTTTGGCTATGGCTCGAAATATAGGCAATGTCACCGAGTGATCGCCACCGACTGCAATCGGTATGATTCCATGTCCGTGTACTTGTTCGAAGGCCTGCTGAATGGCCAGGTGGCTGCCGACAAGTTCAAACGGGGAGGGTACCCAGGCATCGCCGATATCCGATACGCGACATAGCTCGTGTGGTGCGATGCCGGTGGATTGGTTTTTCATCCGGATTAGTGTCGACTGGTTGCGTACTTCCCGCGGGCCGTGGCGTGAGCCGGGCCGATTGGTCACGCCGCCATCAAACGGCACACCGATAATACCGACATCGGTGTTCTGCAGATCTTCGTTATACGGGGCTCGCAGGAAGGTCGGCAGTCCGACATATCGGGGGCGGGCTCTAGGGTCTGCAAATTCTGGGTATTCTTGGTTTGCCACAGTTATACGCGCTCCATAGTTAGTGCAATACCTTGCCCGACCCCGATGCACATTGTACACAGGGCACGGTTTAGTTGTTTTTCCTGAAGCTCTATCGCGGCAGTCAGTGCCAGTCGGGCACCTGACATACCCAGTGGATGGCCCAGCGCGATAGCGCCACCGTTGGGGTTAACTACCTGGCTATCGTCCGGCAAGCCAAGTTCGCGCGTGACCGCCAGGCCTTGTGCTGCAAAAGCTTCATTGAGTTCGAGGACGTCGATATCACTGACGGAGAGGTTTTGTCGCTCCAGTAGTTTTTTGCATGCCGGTGCCGGACCGATACCCATGACCCGTGGCTCAACGCCAGCTGTGGCCATGCCGGTGATGCGGGCACGGGGCGTGAGGTTATATTTTTTAATGGCCGTCTCGGAGGCGATGATGACGGCAGCGGCGCCGTCGTTTACACCCGACGCATTGCCTGCTGTGACCGTGCCATTTTCCTTGAAGGGGGTTGCCAGACTGGCGAGTTTTTCCAATGACGACAAACGTGGATGTTCATCGATGGCAAAAACCAGAGGGTCTTTTTTTCGTTGCGGAATGCTGATGGGGGTTATTTCGCGTGCCAGTCGACCACTGGCAATAGCGGCAGCGGCGCGCTCCTGTGAGCGCAGTGCAAACGCATCCTGGTGCTCGCGGCTGATGGCATAGTCGGCGGCTACGTTTTCTGCCGTCTCTGGCATAGAGTCGATGCCATAGGCCTTTTTCAGTGCTTTATTGACGAAGCGCCAGCCTATAGTGGTATCGTAAATCTCGGCGCGTCTTGAGAAAGCGCTGTCTGCTTTCGGCATGACAAAGGGTGCACGGCTCATGCTTTCCACACCACCGGCCAGCACCACCTCTGCTTCGCCACAGCTGATGGCTCTGGCAGCACTGCCAACAGCGTCCAGTCCGGACCCGCAGAGCCGGTTAACAGTGAGTGCCGGAATAGACACTGGCAGCCCTGCCAGCAGTAATGCCATTCTGGCAACATTGCGGTTGTCTTCGCCGGCCTGGTTGGCACATCCCATAATCACGTCATCGATGGCTTCGGGGTTGAGCTCCGGTGTGCTTTTAATGACAGCCTTTATCACTTCTGCGAGTAAATCGTCGGGTCTGGTGTGTGCGAGTGTGCCGGCGAATTTTCCAATCGGTGAGCGTAGTCCCTCGCAGATAAATGCTGTATTCACGATGTTTCCTCTTTAAAAACCGTATTGTTCAGCGTGCGGGAATTGCCGCGGAACAGTGCAATGGTGTCGTTGTGCTGATTGGTGACGATCGCATCATAGACGCCTGACCTTTTTGCGCGTGTCACTTCAACCGCAGTGGCGGTCAGTGTATCGCCCAGTTTCCCCGGTGCAACAAAGGTAATTGAATTCTGTTGAGCGACCGCGACCTGATTGTAGCTGTTGCAGGCGAACGCAAACGCAGAATCGGCCAGCGTGAAGATATAACCGCCGTGGCAGATGTCGTGGCCATTGGTATGGTGTTTTTCAACCGTCATTGTCAGTACTGCATGGCCCGCTGAGACCGTGCTAATACGAATGCCAAGGTGCTTGCTGGCATCGTCATTGGCCCACATGGTGGCGGCGCTGCGCGCAGCGATTTCATCAGGAGTCAGATCGGTCATTGGCTAGGTTTATTCTATGTTGGTGTCAAGGGGTGTGGGTGCGCATTTTATTGCGGTGCTCTAAAGCGATGCTGCATCGCGTCCGTGATGGATGTCAACTGTCCCTTTGGTCCTGTGGCATTTTCATCCAGCCATTGCTCTGCTGCCGGTGTTAGCTGCTGGTAGAGGTTTGCCACAAAGTGATGACATTCTCCAAGCGGCCAGTCGGGAGGCAAAAGCGGATTGTGTAAATCGGTGCCACGCAACAGCAGGCGTCGCCATTCGTGTATTAACAGGCAGCGCGTAGCCAGGGCGGTGAGGGGGTCATAAGGCGGTTTTCCCGTCAGTGAAGCGAATTGCTGTTGCAGTGTGTGGTATCTGGCGGCGACTTGTACAGGCCCGACCAGCTGCTGTAGCCACCCGGGGGTGTTGCACAGGGTGCTGGTCAGTACGATGACATCATCGTCGATAAGTCGCTTGCGCATCCTGGTGTCTGTTGCGCTGAAAAGCACTGCATTGTTAGTAAGCCTGATGCCGTTGTATTGTGCTTGCAGTTCATTCCACAGCGGGGTTTTTTTGACCTGCGGGTTTCTAATGGCAATTAACCATTCGCATTTGTCAGGGACGGCGGGAGCTTTTATGTTTTCGGTTGGCGGGCTGGCATAGATGCGTTCGGAGGCTGCCAGAAAAGGGGCGTAGCCGGTGGCTGACAAACTGTAAAAACTGTTGCGCCCCTGCTTCTCCCGCTCTACCCAGCCATCTTTGGCAAGTCTCGAAAAAGCGGTTCTGACCGCACCGGCGCCCACGCCAAGTCGCGTCATCAGACTTTGCACGGTTGCCGCAGACACAGAACCACCGCGCGGCACGATCGCATCGCCGAAAAAAGTAATAATCAGAGACCAGGTTTTGACCGGGTGCGCGCCATGCAGCTGCTTGATCAACGGGTCCGGCTGCGGTGCTGTCGGCATCGGCTTAGAGCTGATTCATCGTGTGTAATTCGTAGCTTGCTACTTGCTCGTCGTTCTGGTTGTGCAGACGCACATGCCAACGGACTTCGCCGTAGTCGTCGTTGCGTTTTGTTTTACGCTTAACGATCAGCGATACACTGATGCTATCGCCGGCAGACACCGGTTTTTGAAAGCTCAGCCCTTCGAGGCCGGTGTTGGCAAGCACCGGTCCGGGATCAGGGTCGACAAATAATCCGGCGGCAAAAGACAACAGCAGATAGCCATGCGCTACCCGGCCGGGAAAAAACGGGTTGGCCCTGGCGGCGTCTTCATCCATGTGCGCGTAGAAGGTGTCGCCGGTAAAGTGTGCAAAGTGCTCAATATCATCAAGCGTGATTTGACGAGGCCCTGCATGCAGTGTCTCGCCAATGGCCAGTTGCGAAAAGCGTTTGCGAAACGGGTGGGTGTCGGTTTCAATTTCTGCAGCGCCTGCAACATACTGCGAGGTCACCGCCGTGATGATATCCGGGTGCCCCTGAATCGCAGTGCGTTGCATATAGTGCTTCACGCCGCGCACACCACCGAGTTCTTCGCCGCCGCCGGCCCGACCCGGACCACCATGCACCATATGCGGCAGTGGTGAGCCGTGGCCTGTCGACTCTTTCATGGAATGGCGATTGTTAAAATATAATCGGCCATGCGATGCGGCCGAAGCCAGTGTGATCTGTCGAGCGGTGTTGGTATCTTGTGTTATCACCGAGGCCACCAGGCTGCCGCCGCCGCGATTGAGTAATTCGCTGGCGTGCGTGATATCCCGGTACGGCATGATGGTGGAGACCGGACCGAATGCCTCTATGCTGTGTATTTCATCCGCGTTGTCGGGGTCATTACAGCGCAGTAGAACCGGAGACATAAACGCACCGGTTTCAATATCAGCGCCGTTTATTTCCGGTTTGGCATCGCTATAGACGGCAGTAGCCCGGGTCAATAGCTGGCGGGTTGTTTGTTGTACATCGTCGCGTTGTGCGGTGGACACCAGTGCGCCCATCCGGGTAGTTTCCAGCGCCGGGTCGCCGATGCGAGTCGAGGCAAGCTGCTCTTTGATCGCATCTGTTAAATCGTCGATGCTGCTTTGCGGTGCCAGAATGCGTCTGATCGCAGTGCATTTCTGACCGGCTTTGGTTGTCATTTCGGTACAGATTTCGTCTACGGCCAGATCAAATTCTGCTGAGCCCGCGACGACATCAGGCCCCAATACGGATGCATTAAGGCTGTCTTGCTCGGCGGTAAACGGAATAGAATGCTGCAGCAAGTGCGGGGTGGATTTCAGCAGGGTTGCGGTGCTCGCCGATCCGGTGAAACTGATGACATCGTGATAACCCACCTGATTGAGCAGCTTGCCGGTGGAGCCGGCTATCAACTGAAAACTGCCAGCCGGAAAAGCCTCGCTTTGCAGCATCAGCTTAAAGCAGGCCATAGTCACATAGCAGGTGCTGGTGGCCGGTTTGATAATCGCTGGCATTCCGGCCAGTAGTGTGGGTGCAAGTTTTTCCAGCATGCCCCAGACCGGGAAATTATAGGCGTTTATGTGTACTGCGACACCAGGCTTGCTGGTATAGATGTGGTGGCCTAGAAATGACCCGTTGCGAGACAGTTGCTCGATCTCGCCATCGCTGCAGAGCGTATCGTCGGGCAGTTCTCGCCGACCCTTCGAGGCGAACACAAATACCGTCCCGATTCCGCCATCTATATCGATAGCTGAATCAGCCCGGGTAGCGCCGGTATTAAAGGCCAGTTCAGTTAGGCTGTGTTTGTGATCGTTGAGGTAGGTGGCCATTTTCTTTAGCGCACGGGCACGATCGTGAAACGTCATCTCGCGCAGCGCCGGACCACCGTTTGTCCGTGCGTAGTCGAGCATAGCTTGAGTATCCAGTGTGGCATTGCCCGCGCGTGCGACCGCCTGACCGGTGACCGCAGACCGAAGCACGACTGCGCTGTCGTCCGGTGCCTGCCAATGACCCGCAATGTAACTGTCGACGTTCACTGGTAGATCTCTGCAATGGTCCAGCTGTCGGGGCTTTGTGCGGTGACCTCGGCGAGGGTCGCTTTAATCACATCGACCCCCAGCTGCTCTGCGGTATGCATCGGGCCGCCACGCCAGCGCGGATAACCGTAGCCGTGAATTTTTACCATGTCTATATCCAGTGCGCGCTCGGCGATGCCCTCCTGCAGAATGCAGGCGCCTTCGTTGGCCAGTACCGCGAGCAGCGATTGCTGAATCTGTTGAGCACTGAACTCACGGCGTTGTGTGCCTTGCCGGTCTGCCCATTGCGTGATGATTTCGTCGACTGCCGGGTCGGCAATTGGCGTACGGCTGCCGCTTTCGTAGCGATACCAGCCACTGCCGGAGCGTTGTCCGAAGCGACCTTGTTCGCAGAGCTTGTCTGCTATCGGGATATAACGTTGCGCCGGATCACGGGTGGGTGCAAGGCGTTTGCGATTGGCCCAGCCGATTTGCAGGCCGGTCAGGTCCTGCAGTTCATAGGGACCCATCGGTAGTCCGAAGTCTCGAATAGCGCTGTCTATCTGTTGCGGTGTTGCGCCATCGGCTAGCAGGTAGTCCGACTGGCGCCTGTAAGCGGCCAACATACGGTTGCCGATAAAGCCGTCACAAATGCCGGACAGTGCGCCAATTTTGCGGAGCTTTTTAGCAAACGCAAATGCGGTTGCTAAAACCTCGCCTGAGGTGTCCGGGGTGTTAATGATCTCCAGCAGCTTCATGATGTGCGCCGGGGAAAAAAAGTGCAGGCCAACTATGCGGGACGGGTTGCTGACCCCTTCTGAGATTTCCAGCGGATTTATATACGAGGTGTTAGTGGCGATAATCGCTTCACTCGACATGTGCTGTGCCAGCGACTGAAAAACTTTGCGCTTCACCTGTAGGTCTTCAACCACCGCTTCTATCGCAATATCGGTTTTGGCAGCGGCCCGGTAGTCGGTGCCCGAAGTCAGTCCGGCACCTTGCTCGTCAAATTGCTGCTGACTGATTTTACCCCGCTGCAGTGCGCCTTCCAGCAACTTGCCGGTGCGTTGCTGCGCGGCGCTGGCGGCAGCGTCGTCTACCTCCAGTATGTGTACCTGCAAGCCGGCGTTGAGGCAGGCCGCAGCAATGCCGGTACCCATCAGGCCTCCGCCAACAATGGTGATGTGGGAGAAGTCGCGTGCATTGCTGCCGGTCAGTATTTTGGGTTTTGAGACGGCGCGCTCGGCGAAGAACGCGTGACGCAACGCAACAGACTGTTCGCTGTCGCGCAATTGCAGATGCAGGGCGCGCTCCCGGGGCTGGCCTTCGTTGAACGGGGTTTGTGTTGCCCACTGGACGGCATCCAGGTTGTGCAGGGGGGCAGCAGCACCCTTTGCCGCTTTTACAACTTTCGGTTTTTGTGAGGTGAAATAGTCGTCACTGATCGGGGCGATCTGTCGCTCACTGACGCGTTGCGGTGCGTCGCCTGCGGTATTCATGAATTCGATTGCGGCGGTGGCCAGATCGCCCTCGACCAGACGGTCCAGCCCGCCTGCCTGTAGAAATTCCGGAGCCTTGATCATGCGTCCGCTCGTGGTTAGATCGACAGCCAGTTCAACGCCGACCAAACGCGGTATGCGCTGAGTGCCGCCGGCGCCGGGTACCAGGCCGAGGCTGACTTCCGGCAGGCCGAAACGGGTATTCGGATCGGCAATACGAAAATCGCAGGCCATGGCCAGTTCGAGGCCACCGCCCAGCACTGTGCCGTGCATGGCCGCCAGCCAGGTAATCTGACTGGCCTCCAGAACGTTGTAGACGTCTGGCAGGTGTGGCTCTTGCGGGGGATGACCGAATTCGGAGATATCTCCACCGGCAACAAAAGTACGGCCGGCGCAGAGGATGATGCCACGGGTGTGATTGTCGGCCTCCGCGGCCCGGACGGCTTTGAGCAGCCCGTCGCGCACGGCAAGTGACATCGCATTGACGGGGGGATAGTCGATGGTGATCCACGCTATTCCGGCCTCGGGTCGATAACTGACTGGGTTCAACGATCTGTCTCCTAAAGATTTGTCCGGTTCAGGCGATCCGTGCGGAACTGGCACTTGACCTGCATCAATATGTTACAATACTATCCGGTTGCAATCAAAAAATGTAACATAATAAAATCAGCGATTCCCACCGGATCGGCGGGAGCACACTGCGAGGGCGGAGTATGTATTCACAGGGCTTGATTGGTGCGGATACCCAAACGCACGAAACCCCTGAATTTCTTGAAGCGTTTCAGGCAAAGATAGACAGCGAACAGAAAATTGAGGCCAATGATCCGATGCCGCAGGCGTACCGGAACACCCTCATTCGAATGATAAGCCAGCACGCGCACTCGGAGATTGTCGGTATGCTGCCGGAGGGCAACTGGATTACCCGGGCGCCAACGCTGCGTCGCAAAGTGGCACTGCTGGCCAAAGTGCAGGATGAAGGCGGCCACGGCTTGTACTTGTATTCGGCGGCTGAAACCCTAGGCGTATCCCGAGAGCAACTGACGGATGAATTGTTGTCCGGCAAAGCGAAGTATTCATCGATCTTCAATTACCCCACACCGACATGGGCCGATATCGGGGCGATAGGATGGCTGGTCGATGGTGCGGCAATCATGAATCAGGTGCCGCTGTGTCGATGTTCCTATGGACCTTACGCCAGGGCTATGATTCGCGTCTGTAAAGAAGAAAGCTTTCATCAGCGCCAGGGATACGAACTAATAACATCATTGATGCAGGGCAATGACCAGCAGCAGGCGATGGCGCAGGACGCTCTGAACCGCTGGTGGTGGCCGTCGCTGATGATGTTCGGGCCATCTGATACCGACAGTCAGCACTCCGACCAGTCTATGGCCTGGAAAATCAAGCGCTTCACGAACGATGAATTGAGACAGAAGTTTGTCGATGCCACGGTGCCGCAGGCCGAGTTGATCGGGCTAACCCTGCCGGATCCCGACCTGCGCTGGAATGACACTAAAAACGGCGAAGGCGGCTATGACTTTGGCGAAATAGACTGGGATGAGTTCTGGCGTGTCGTGAAGGGGCACGGAATGATGAACAAGGATCGTCTGGCGGCCAGACGCAAGGCTCATGCAGATGGAGCCTGGGTTCGGGAAGCGGCTTTGGCCCATGCAGCCAGACACGCAACCCCTGATGTAGCACTTGCCTCATGAGTAATAACCTAATGCCTCTGTGGGAGGTTTTTATTCGTCCGCGTACCGGTTTAAACCACAAGCATGTCGGTAGTCTGCATGCGGCGGATGCGCAAATGGCTGTGCAGGCGGCACGGGATGTCTATACCCGTCGCGAAGAAGGTAATTCTATCTGGGTTGTTCGTGCTGAGCAGATAGTGGCTTCTGACCCCGATCTGGCGGCGGAGAACTTCGATCCCGCCGGTGACAAGGTATACCGCCATCCGAGCTTCTATGATATCCCCGACGAAGTAGGGCACATGTAATGGCGGCAATCGAGAGTCAGGCACTGGTAGCCAGTGTCGTGCAACTGGCCGATGATCATTTAATTCTAGGGCACCGGTTATCCGAGTGGTGCGGCCATGCGCCAATGCTCGAAGAAGATTTATCGATGCCGAATATGGCGCTGGACCTGATCGGTCAGGCGCGCAACCTCTATAGCTATGCCGCCGAGCTTGAGGGCAACAATCGCAGTGAAGACGATCTCGCCTATCTGAGAACAGACCGTGAATACCGTAACTGTCTGCTGGTTGAGCGTCCTAACACTGACTTTGCTCATGCCATGCTGAGGCAGCTTTACTTTGCGGCATTTATGCAGCCCTACTGGCAGGCTGTTCTGGACGGTAAAGATTCTGTGCTACGCGGTGTTGCCGGTAAGGCCATAAAAGAGGTGGGGTACCACATCCGCCATGCCGGTGAGTGGGTCGTGCGGCTGGGTGACGGTACGGATGAAAGTGCTCGTCGCATGAATGCTGCAGTCGACGCCTTGCACCCCTATACTGAAGAATTGTTTGTTGTTGATGCTGACAGACAGTACTGCATCGACAACAACGTACTGCCCGATCCACAATCGGTTCGCACGCTGTGGCAGGACACCATCAACGCGGTGTTTTCGCAGGCGCTGATTGAAGTGCCCGAAGTGACCTACCCGCTGGTGGGCGGGCGCGAGGGCAGGCACACCGAAGATTTTGGCTTTCTGCTGGCAGATCTGCAATACATGCAGCGCACTTACCCGGGGGCGCAGTGGTGAATGCTATCGGCGGTGAGCCGGTCGACCTGGACTGTGCGATAGCGGTGGCGGCGGCAGTGCCTGATCCTGAATTGCCGTTTCTAACCGTCTCTGATCTAGGCATATTAAGAGCCGTGACACTGGACGGTGACGTCGTCGTTGCTGAAGTATCCCCGACTTATTCGGGTTGTCCGGCCGTGGCTGTGATTGAGCAGGCCATTCTAGAGGCGTTGCAGCAGGCGGGCTTTCAGGTGCGGGTGCAACGAGTGATGTCACCACCGTGGACGACGGACTGGATTACCCCGGACGGGCGGGCCAAACTTCTGGCTAATGGCATTGCGCCACCTTCGAACAAAAGCACCGGTGCTCACGCCGTAGAAATCAAGCCGCTGTTGTTTGCCCGAACGTCGGTGGCTTGTCCGTTGTGTGAAAGCACGTTGACGCAAAAGATATCGGAGTTTGGATCCACCCCGTGCAAGGCGCAGTACCGCTGCGACAACTGCGGTGAACCGTTTGACTACTTCAAGTGTTTGTAGTGCCCGCTGATCGCAGGGTCTGCAATGAATAACTTAACCTTACACAGCACAAGACCTTGCGCATGGCCAGTCCTCAATTTCATACCTTAACGATCGCCGCGGTGCGCCAACTCACCAGTGACTCTGTTGCGCTATCGTTCAGCGTACCGGACGACCTGAAAGACACCTACCGCTTCGATCCCGGTCAGTACCTGACGCTTAGAGCCACGATAGATGGAGAGGATATACGACGCTCCTATTCCATTTGCTCGCATCACCGGGAAGACCTGGAAGTGGGTATAAAGCACGTCACCCAAGGGGTGTTTTCCGGCTACGCACAGCAATTGAAGCCCGGTGATACGATGCAGGTGATGACACCACAGGGGAGATTCACCGCTAAGATCGGCGGGCAGCATCGCTACCTGCTGCTGGCAACCGGGTCGGGTATTACGCCATGCCTGTCGATTGCCAAATCCGTACTGGCGGATGAACCGGGCAGCCATGTGACATTGGCTTACGGCAACCGTACAACATCGAGCATTATGTTTCGCACCGATCTGCATGACTTGAAAGACAAGTACACCGGGCGCTTCAGCATGATGCATGTGATGAGCGGTGAGCGACAGGATGCGGCATGTTTTAATGGCCGATTATCCGGACAAAAAATAAAGGCGCTACAGCAGCAAGGACTGCTCGATGCCAATCAGTACGATGGCATATACCTATGTGGCCCGCACGCTATGATCGAAGAGGTGCAGGGTGTGCTCGGCGAACTAGGCGTCCCTGAAGGCGTTATACATACGGAGCTTTTTACCCCTGCCGGTGGGGCGGTACCGACAAGCGTCGCAGCGCCCGCTGTAGCAGTCACTGCGTCCGTCGGCGCCAGTGTGACAATAATTATGGATGGCGCTGAACGGTCTTTGCAGGTCGACGGTGCATCAGAAACGGTGCTGGCTGCAGCTCAGCGTGCCGGTTTTGATTTGCCGTTCTCCTGTGCCGGTGGCATGTGCGCTACCTGCCGCTGTAAGGTAGTGCAAGGGGATACCAGCATGGATATGAATTTCTCGCTGGCGCAGTGGGAAATTGAAGCGGGCTTTACGCTGGCCTGTCAAACGCGTCCGCAGAGCGATGCGATAACACTCGATTTCGACGCTTTTTAAGTTCAGCCAGCACTCAACCAGTCACTGGCTAATACCGGTAACTACAGCGTGCCGGTACAGTCGGTTTACTGTCGATTAAGTCTAAAACCCTTCAGAATTATCGCGGGGGGCGGTCACAAAGCGATCGTTTTCAGTGATCGCTAAAATATAAATCGAACCACCGGGCCTCCTGGGTATTGAGTGCGCCGGCAGGGATGCCGGGGGTGTCCAGTTGTTGTGACCAGTCGTCTAGATCGGCACGCAATTCTGCGGCGATCTGCGGATACGCGCTTAGCAGGTTCTCAGTTTCGTGGGTCGGGCGGTTGAGGTCAAACAGATACTCGCGGTCAGCACCGGCACTCAGGTATTTCCAGTGACCTTTGCGAATTGCCGCTTGTGACCAGAAGCGCCAGTACAAAGAGCGCTCGGCCAGTGTATCAGGCGTGGTGCTGTCTCCGGTCAAATGCGGGATCAGGTCAGTTCCGTCGGCGTCTGCAGGGATTTCCAGCCCCGCCAGGCGTAAGCTGGTGGCGGATACATCAAGCGTTGTAACCGGCTGATTGTATACTACGCCCGCTGGCAGATTGTCCGGCCAGGTGACGATGTATGGTACTCGTATGCCACCTTCTGACAACATGCCTTTCTCGCCGACCCAGGGGTCATTCAATGATCCGTCCCAACTGCTTTTAGGGTCGTCGACTGGCAGGTCGTGATCGGGATAGCCGATTGGTGCGCCGTTGTCGCTGATAAAAAAGATCAGTGTATTGTCGTCTATATCCAGAGACTGCAGTTGCGAACGTAGGTCACCCACGCCATCATCAATGGCGGCGATCATTGCCAGTCCCACCTTACGACGTTGCTCGGCGACGCTGTCAAAACGTGACAAATAGTTATCGGTGGCTTCCAGTGGAACGTGCGGGGCGTAGTGGGAAAGAAACAGAAAAAACGGTTTTTCATGATGTCGATCTATAAAGCTGCTTGCGGCCCGGTTGGCGATATCAATGCGATAATCCGTATTGCGACGGAACGCCGGTTCTACTGTGCTACCCTCCAGCGTGTAGTTGTTCCACCATTGATTGCTGTAGCCGAAAAAGACATCGTCAAAACCGCGTTGATCCGGAAACCAGATTTTGCGCTCGTCAAGCGTCATGTTGTCCAGATCAAACCCGAGTGACGATCTGAATACTTCCAGATGCCACTTACCTATCATGCCGGTTTGATAGCCGGCTTCGCCAAGTCGGTCGGCGAGGGTGATTTCATCGAGCGGCATTGGCGTGCGATTATTCTCGTCCAGACCAAAGCGTTGCTGATATTTGCCTGTCATCAGACCGGCACGTGACGGCGTGCACTGTGGAGCAGTGGCATAGCCGGCACTCATTCTCACACCATCCCGTGCCAGTTGATCGATATTGGGGGTTTTCACATCGGTCGCAATGCCGTGTATACCAACGTCGGCGTAACCCTGATCATCGGTTAGAATCAGGATTATATTGGGCCTGTGATCGAGATCACGGTTGGCAGTGCTTTTGGATTGCATCGCGACATCACTATTATCCGTACAGGCAGTGACGAGTAGAGACGTGACAATCGGTAGTAGGGCAGGTAGAAATCTCATCGTTGCTGGTAACGCACGATTACTGCCATTTGCCGGTGTCTGTCGGGAAATGTTTCCGGCCTGGCGGAAGGTTGTGTTGTCTTGTTCTGAACGCGGTCAGGTTTCAGAGTGGGAGAGTGGGCAATCCTGCAGCAACGAGACAGATATCGAGCACACGGTGCCAGTCTTTGAACACCACCGACGGGTATGTGACTGACTCACCCGCTGTTTCCAGTTGCCTCTTTTGACCCCGTGTCAGACTTGTTCCAGTTCAACCAGGGTGCCGCAAAAATCCTTGGGATGCAGAAAAAGCACCGGCTTGCCGTGCGCCCCGATTTTCGGTTTGCCGTCGCCCAGGATACGCGCACCGTCAGCAACAAGCCTGGCACTGGCGATATGGATGTCGTCTACCTCGTAACACACGTGGTGAATACCGCCATCGTTGTTTTTGTCCAGAAACCGTTGTATTGGCGAGTTCTCACCATACGGATGCAGTAGTTCAATTTTGGTGTTGGGTAACTCGACAAACACCGTCGTCACACCGTGCTCGGGTAGGTCTGTGGCGTCGGTTACGGTAGCCCCCAGGGTGTCGCGGTAAACGGCTGTGGCGCGATCAAGATCGGCGACAGCAATAGCAACGTGATTGAGTTTTCCGATCATGTTAGCAACCTGGATAATAGTGTCGGTTATAGACAGGTGTTTTTGTCAATGTGTAGGGTGGCGCTTTACTCGAAGTCCAGAATTTTCTGATCGACATCGAGTGTTGCGCCGGCAGATTCATAGATTTTTGCAACGACGCCATCCTGCTCTGCTTTGAGAACGTTCTCCATTTTCATCGCCTCGACTACCGCCAGTGAGTCACCGGCGCGGACAGTGTCGCCTTCTGCTACCAGCACGCTGACCAGTAAACCGGGCATTGGTGACAGCAACAGTTTTGAGGTGTCGACAACCTTGCGTTCCGGCATGTGCTGATGCAGCGCCGCTACGTGGGGGGCAAGTAGCGTAAGTGATTTCTGAAATCGTCCATTTGACAACTGAAAACCCAATGGGGTCGGCACAAGCTGATAAATAGTTTTGTTGCCGTCAACCGTCGCTTCAATCACCGGCTGACCGGGTGTCCAGTGAGTATTGATAACGGTAGAGGCGGTGTCTGATGTGAGTGTGAAGTTACTGTTGTCATCGGTGACGATGTGGTAGCGGGTGTTGCGCGTTTGATCAATAACGCACATGTCAAGCGCGGTAAGTGCTTGTTGTGGGTAGAGTGTGCCGCTGATTTGCCGGTCGCGCTGCTCGGTAAGTAGCCGTGCTGTGACAGCGACGGCATCCATGGCAAGCGTACCCTCGGCATCCGGGTCGAGCCTTTCGAAGCCGGCGGGGTAATGGTGTTCTATAAAGTTGGTCGAGAAATCACCGGCGCGGAAATCGGTGTGATCGAACAGGGCGGCCAGAAACGGGATGTTGGTTGTAACACCATCGATCAAATAGCGATCCAGTGCGTTTTGCATGGTGGTAATGGCGGTGTTTCTGTCGCTGCCCCAGGTGATTAGTTTAGAGATCATCGGATCGTAGTAGATAGACACCTCACCACCTTCCCGAATGCCACTGTCAATGCGTACGTTTTCTATATCGGTGGGTTCGGAGTAACGGATCAGACGTCCGGTCGACGGTAAAAATTCCCGGAACGGATTCTCGGCATAAACCCGTGCTTCCATAGACCAGCCGTTGATGCCGATATCCGATTGCCGGATTGATAACTCGTTGCCAGCCGCAACGTGAATCATCTGCTCTACCAGATCAAGGCCGGTAATCATTTCTGTTACCGGGTGCTCGACCTGCAAGCGGGTGTTCATCTCGAGGAAATAGAAATTACTGTTTTTATCGACAATAAATTCAACGGTACCGGCTGAATGATAGTCCACGGCTTTGGCTAACGCACATGCCTGCTCGCCCATTGCTTTGCGGGTAGCGTCGTTTAGAAACGGAGAGGGGGCTTCTTCGATAACTTTTTGGTGGCGTCGTTGTATTGAGCACTCGCGTTCGTTCAGGTAGAGGGTATTGCCGTGCTTATCGGCAAGTACCTGAATTTCAATGTGGCGGGGCTGCTCGATAAATTTTTCAATGAAAACTCGATCGTCGCCGAAGCTCGAACGGGCCTCATTACTGGCGCGTTCAAATCCCTCGCGGCACTGCGCTTCATCATAGGCCACTCGCATCCCTTTACCACCTCCACCGGCGCTGGCTTTCAGCATAACGGGGTACCCGATCTGTGATGATATTTCGACCGCATGATCGGTATCGCGAATGATGTCGGCATGGCCGGGTACTGTGCTGACTCCCGCATCGATAGCCAGTTTCTTTGACGTGATTTTATCCCCCATGCTTTCAATTGCATGTTGTCCCGGGCCTATAAAAACAATATTTTCTGCAGCAAGCTTTGCAGCAAATTCTGAATTTTCAGATAAAAATCCGTAGCCGGGATACACCGCATCAGCGCCGGTTTCCTTGCAGGCGGCGATAATTTTATCAATGCGCAAATAGCTGTCAGCGGAAGCAGCAGGGCCGATCAATACGGCTTCATCAGCGCTGACGGTATGCAGCGCAGTGCGATCGGCTTCGGAGTAAACCGCCACCGTGGCGATTCCCATCCTGTTGGCTGTGCGCATTGCCCTGCACGCAATCTCACCGCGATTGGCAATCAGTATTTTCGAAAACATGGGTGGCTGGTTCTTTTTTAAAGTGGCAATAGCGGGCTTAGAGTGGCAGGTTATCGTGCTTGCGCCAGGGGTTCTCTAGCTCTTTGCTGGCGAGCATTGCCAGTGATTTGCAGATGTGCTGCCGTGTGCCGGAAGGCTTGATGACATCGTCGATGTAGCCGCGGCTTGCAGCAATAAAGGGATTGGCAAATTTCTCCCGATATTCCTCGGTGCGCCGGGCTATTTTTTCAGGGTCGCCGATGTCATTTCGAAAGATAATCTCTACCGCTCCCTTCGGGCCCATCACGGCGATCTCTGCGTTGGGCCAGGCCAGGTTAACATCTCCCCGCAGGTGCTTTGAGGCCATAACATCATAGGCACCGCCGTAGGCTTTTCGTGTGATAACGGTGATCTTCGGCACGGTGCATTCGGCATAGGCAAACAGCAGCTTGGCACCGTGCTTGATGATACCGCCGTACTCCTGTGCGGTTCCGGGTAGAAAGCCGGGCACATCAACGAGTGTCACGATAGGGATATTAAAGGCATCGCAGAACCTCACAAATCGAGCCGCCTTGATTGATGATTTAATATCCAGGCAGCCGGCTAATACCAGCGGTTGATTGGCCACTATGCCGACGGTGCTGCCGTTCATGCGTGCCATGCCGATGATAATGTTTCGCGCGTAGTCCGGCTGGATCTCGAAAAAATGCGAGTCATCAACAATCTTCAGAATCAGCTCTTTCATGTCGTAGGGCTGATTGGGGTTATCCGGCACCAGTGTGTCGAGCGAATTTTCCCGCCGATGCATCGAGTCATTGGTAGGACGCGTCGGTGGTTTTTCGCGGTTGCTCAGTGGCAGGAAGTCATAGAAGTCCCGCAACTGCTGCAAGGCTTCGAGCTCGTTTTCAAAGGCAATGTCGCAGACGCCGGATGTCATTGCGTGCGTATCTGCACCACCGAGTTCCTCGTGGGTTACTTCTTCGTGAGTCACGGTTTTTACGACTTCGGGACCAGTAACAAACATATAAGAGCTGTCACGGATCATGAAGATGAAGTCAGTCATGGCCGGTGAATATACCGCACCACCGGCGCAGGGACCCATGATCATCGAAATCTGCGGAATTACGCCGGACGCCAGAACATTGCGCTGGAAGACATCGGCATAGCCACCCAGCGACGCTACGCCTTCTTGTATGCGGGCGCCGCCGGAGTCGTTAAGGCCGATTAACGGAGCACCTGCTTTCATCGCCTGGTCCATCACCTTGCAGATTTTTTCGGCATGGGCTTCTGACAGCGAGCCGCCAAAAACAGTGAAGTCCTGACTGAAGACAAACACCAACCGGCCGTTGATGGTGCCCCAGCCGGTAATGACGCCGTCACCGGGTATTTTCTGGTCCTGCATTCCAAAGTCGACGCAGCGATGCTCAACAAACATATCAGACTCTTTGAAACTGTCTTCGTCGAGCAGCGCTTCGAGGCGTTCGCGGGCGGTGAGTTTGCCTCGGGCGTGGTGTTTGTCTATGCGTGCCTGGCCACCTCCGGTGCGTGCGGCCAGACGGCGTTCCTGCAATTGTTGATCAATACTTTGCATGAGTTGCTCGAATGTAAATCTGTTGCATGATGTAGGGCGGGTTCGGTGAGTGGCAGATCAGCTTTGCTGCGGATAGCCAATTTGCCCGAGGGATTCTCCGATCTCGTCAAGGATGGTCGGGTCATCGATAGTTGCCGGCATTTTCCAGTCTTCACCGTCGGCAATTGCCCGCATCGTGGCACGCAGGATTTTTCCGGAACGTGTCTTGGGCAGCCGGGTGACTACGGTGACCTTTTTAAACGCAGCGACCGGGCCGATTTCGTCGCGCACCCGTTGCACTACTTCGGTACAGATATCGTCGTGACTGCGGCTGCAGCCGCTGTTCAGCACCAGCAGGCCGACCGGTATCTGGCCTTTCAGGGCATCGGCCGCGCCCATGACCGCGCACTCGGCAATATCGGGATGAGCAGCCAGCACTTCTTCCATGGCTCCGGTCGATAAGCGGTGTCCGGCAACGTTAATGACATCGTCGGTTCGCGACATCACAAAGACATAGCCGTCCTCATCTATGTAGCCAGCATCGCCTGTTTCGTAATAGCCCGGGAAGGTTGCAAAGTAGGAGGACACATAGCGCTCGGGTGCTCCCCATAGAGTCGAAAATGTGCCGGGCGGCAGTGGCGATCTAGCCACCAGTGCGCCAATCTCTCCAGCGGGACAAGAGTTGCCCTGCGCGTCGAGTACATCCAGATCGTAGCCAGGGGCGGGCTTGGTCGGCGAGCCGGGTTTAATCGGCAGCACTTCAACGCCCAGAAAGTTGGTGCAGATTGATGAGCCGGTCTCTGTCTGCCACCAATGGTCAATGACAGGGACGGCGAGTTTTTCCTCGGCCCAGCTGAGGGTGTCCGGGTCGCAGCGTTCACCGGCTAGAAACAGTGACTCGAGGCAGGAGGTATCGTACTTTTTCAGGTACTCGCCGTTTGGGTCTTCTTTTTTGATGGCTCTGAATGCGGTGGGGGCCGTGAACAGGACCTTGACCTTGTGCTCCGAAATAACGCGCCAGAATGCACCGGGGTCAGGTGTTCCGACCGGCTTGCCCTCGTACAGTACAGTGGTGTTGCCGTGAAACAGTGGCGCGTAGACGATGTAGGAATGGCCAACAACCCAGCCGACATCAGACGCCGCCCAGTAGACATCGCCTGGCTCAGCACCGTAAATATTTTTCATCGTCCATTTCAAGGATACAATGCCGCCGGCGGTATCGCGTACAACGCCTTTTGGCTGGCCGGTGGTCCCGGAGGTGTACAGAATGTAGAGAGGGTGGTTGGCGTCGATTTCAACGCAGGATGCCGGTGTTGCGCGTGTTTCTGCATCGGTCCAGTCGACATCTCGTCCGTCGACCATCGAGGCGGCGGCCTGCGGACGCTGCAGAATAAAGCAGGTATCCGGTTTATGGGTCGCGGTGTTAATCGCGCTGTCGAGCAACGGCTTGTACTCGACGACGCGTCCCGGTTCAAGTCCGCAGGAAGCGGCCAGAATTGCTTTTGGCGTGCAATCGTCAATCCGTACCGCAAGCTCGTTGGCAGCAAACCCGCCAAACACCACCGAATGAATCGCACCGATGCGCGCGCAGGCCAGCATGCCGATGATGGCCTCAGGCACCATCGGCATGTAGATAATCACCCGGTCGCCGGCAATGATGCCGGAATCTGCCAGCATACCGGCGACTTGCTGTACGCGCTGCTGAAGGTCGCGGTAGCTTAATTTTGCGGCAGATCCAGTGATCGGGCTGTCATAGATAATCGCTGTTTGCTCTGCACGCCCGGTGTTCACATGCAGGTCGACGGCGTTGTAGCATGCATTGGTTTTGCCATCCGGGTACCATCGGTAAAATGGGGCGTCGGCGTCGTCAAGTGCCACGGTGGGCTCTTGATACCAGTGAATCTGTCTTGCCGCTTCGAGCCAGAAGCCGGGTTGATCCTGCAGTGAGGCGTCGTGAAGTGCTTGGTAGTCGGACATGGAGGTTCCCCGGATTCCTGTAGCAAGAGGCGAATCGCCGCCATTGTCGCGCAGATAATTCGAACTCACAACGAATCGATGTTGTTAACCGTGGAATTTGTGCTAAATATGGTTCAAGGGAAGAAAATAATCCTATGGCAGCGTTGTTTCACGCCGTTGTTTGAAAAAAAGCTGACCGTTATCAGTAAACTGTTGTGTCTCTTAATAAAATTGACACGATGTTAACGTTAGGTAACAATTCATCTTTGGCGAGAAACGATCAATGCCCGATGAGCATCTTTCGCGCGGGAAACTGCGTGAGGGTTGGTAGTAGTATCGGGTGGTGTTAGATCGGTAAACGAAATGATGTTGCTGTCCGGGTGCATGTACAAGCACGCGTGCCAGTCCGCGTGCAGGCGCAGGATAGAATAATAAAACCAGGAGCCAAGAAAATGGCAAAAGGGCAATCTCTACAAGAACCCTTCTTGAATACACTGCGAAAAGAGCGAGTACCAGTC
>CALKXD010000021.1 GCA_938003855.1 uncultured Granulosicoccaceae bacterium
AGTTGGGGGTGACGGCAACGATGACATGCTTCACGGTGGTGATCACAACGACACTATTTTCGGCGGATCAGGCGATGATGTTATCCGCGGCGGTAACGGGCGAGATATGCTATACGGACAATGGGGCAATGATGACGTCAGGGCACAAGCGGGTGATGACTACGTGACCGACGGTGGAAGCGGTTTCGACAACTGTCAGGTGTCACCAGGGATAGATAGATTACCAATAAACTGTGAGTAGTTGTTCCCGGCATTAGTCGCAAGCCTGCTGTGTCAGGCCAGGCGTCCACTTTGACAAATAAAAAGACGCATCTACCACTTCCGGAAACTGGTAAAAAGGTTGCTGTAGGGTGCTCTTGCAGAATGCGCAGCGCTCATCATTCAACGGTTGGCAATGAATGGGCACACGCCAGGGTGATTAGTGACTTGTTGGCCTCCACCGAAATTGACTCTTTATAGGGTATTGTGACATTTTAATGCGGCCGTCAACTATCTGCCCAAAGGGGGCGGATACTGTTTTTAAAAATTGGATAAGTAAATATACCGGACTTTCATAGAAGCGACGTGCTGGCCTGCCACCCAACGAATGGAATCCGGTGATATCCATTTATATTGCTCTCAGACACAGTAAAAGAGGCAACCAGCTTTAGTAGGTAAAAATGCAGAAAAGTCCACGCTGCTGCAATTTGTCGCACACGGGCTTGGTATTGCACTGGCACCTTCGTGGGTGCAGAACATCGCCCCTCCGGGTGTGGTCTTTGTCCCGTTTGAGCCGTGCGACAATAAAATTGATTTATATGTTGCTTTTCGAAAATCTGGAAACTCTGCCACGGTTGAAAGGTTTGTGGAGGCAGTTAGAGCGATCTGTCCCTCCTGAAAATAAGATTGTGGCACAGTGACAATTTTCACGATACGCGGACTATCCCTCTGAGGCTTTATAGATGTACCTTCAGAACTGATCCTATCCTCACAAAAAAGCGCGTCTGACTGTACGTGGGACAAGGTGGTGGATCGGTGTCGTGGTAGCATCCCTGTTACTGCACACCAAGCTCATGCAATTTCGCAGTCAGAAAATGACGATTTGCCACATTCTGCGATCGTTCAATGGCTTGAGCATATGCGACTCGTGCTTCATTGTAGCGCCCGAGCTTTGTCAGCACGTGAGCGTAGGCTGCATACCACGGCTGAAACTCCGAAAGGTCTTCCTTCAGTGTTTCAATTTTGGTCAACGCTTGTTGTTCCTGCCTCAGTTCTGAAAGCACTACTGCCCAGTTCAATGCAACAACCGCAGTCGGTTCAAATTGCCAGAGTGACTGGTAGAGAAAAGACATCTGCTCCCAATCCGGGTTTGGTTCAGCCATGAGGCAATCGGCTAGTGCGGCCTTGATCTGGAAAGGGCCGGGCCTTTTTTTCTTCAGTGCGTTCTGTAGTAGATCATCCGCTTGCGCTATTTGGTGGTTGTTCCATCGCTGGCGATTTTGTTCGAACACCGGAACGCTGGCACCGTCCGAATCGATACGTGCATCTTTGCGCGCTTGAGTAAGTAGCATCAAGGCAAGTGCCCCTTCAATTTCGGGATCGGCGAGGGTCAGGTTGTTAAGTAGCTGAGCCAGAAAGAGTGCTTCGTTACAGAAGTCTTGCGATGCTGACTCTTCTGTGACGTACCCGGTGGTGTAAATCAGGTAGATGGTCGACAAGACGGTATCTATTCTAGAGCTCCAAAGATCCGGACCGGGTATCGAAAATCCGATACCTTTGGCTTTGATCTTTGCTTTTGCCCTGGAGATTCTTTGCCCGATCGTACTGTCCGTGTCAATAAAAACCGCAGCGATTTCGCGAGTAGTTAAGTTGCACACAGTGCGTAACGTTAGCGCGATGCGCGATTTTTCTTCCAGTGCCGGATGGCAACACGCAAAGATAAGGCGCAGCCGTTCATCGGGGATGTCTTCAGGATCGATGTTTTCAGTGTATTTCATAGCCAGCTGCGCATGGTTTTCGGCTTTTTTATTTTCTCTGATAGACGAGCGTATTCTGTCGATTCCCTTGTTCAGTGCGACCTTCATCAGCCAGGCCGTCGGCGAATGTGGAATTCCGGAGCGTCCCCAGTGGCGCAGGGCGGATATCGATGCTTCCTGCAGGGCATCTTCTGCTGTCTGGAAATCTCCCAGCCTCGAAATCAGGCCGGATAGAAGACGCCCCCGGTCATTGCGTATTACTTCATCCAGGATTTTTGCTACCGCAATGGTTTGGGGCGTCGTGTTTCCCATGGTTAACCCGCCGGGTTGTAGTCCATCAGAGGGCGCACTTCGATGGTCCCGAACTTTGCCGATGGAATTAGTGCCGCATAGCTAAGCGCCGCATCCAGGTCGGGAACATTGACAATATAGTAGCCGCCGAGATGTTCCCGGGTTTCTGCAAAAGGACCATCCATAGTCTCCACCTTGCCGGATTTAATCCGCAGAGACGTTGCAGTGTCGATTCCCTGCAAACCTTCACCATCGACCAGTACACCATCTTCCTTCATTTTTTCATTGGCGGCAAAAAAGTCAGACATCATTGAGTCAAATTCCGGCGTGCCATATTCGGGCTCTTCGGCTGGATTGTTATAGATTAGAAGCATGTATTTCATTGTCAGGGTCCTTAACTAAGTGAATTGAAAATGAGGCTGAATCCCGGCTAAAGGCCCAGCAAGTTGATGACAAGGCATACCATGACAACTAATGTTGCCAGAATGTTGGTTCCGTTGCCGACATAACGCAACGGGTGGCCGGCGTTATCTATTTTCAGTCCGAATGGATGGGCGATCCGACCGATTAGCAGTAGCGCTCCGGTGATGTGTAAATACAGAGCCGGCGCTCCTATTCCCTCGGCGAGTATCATCAGGATGAGAAGAAAGCTTGACCACTCCGCACAGTTCCCGTGTTGCCTTGTTCTGAGCAACAGTGCCGCGTTTCCACCGTCGCCGATAGAAATTCCATTGCTACCGCGAAAAGAAGTCACACGGAACCAAAGAACCATGTAGACAATTGAAACCGCCAGTGCGTAAACAGGTGTCGTCGTAAATAACATTGGAATATCCTCGTTGTGGTTAGTGACACTGCAAGGACGACAGCTGATCTGGTTTTTCGACACGCCTGCAAAAAATATTTGAAAAATAATCAAAGCGAGGATCAAATCCGCGATAACACCGGTTGGCCGACCAACGAAACACCGCCTCCACACTGGCCAGACCCGCGCGCGACCAACCGATCCCGGGCAGGCTCTGGCAAAAACCGGTACTCCGCACGGCAATTAGGCTTGAAGCGTATCCGTTACCTTGTGCTGGATGCGTTGTAAGCGCCTCCATGGGGGGCGTTGGGTTTATACGTATCGATCTGGTGTCAGACAGGATGCTGGTAATTGCGGGGCTGTTGGCCCCGATTGTTTTAGCGTTGGCGGGTTTGGGCGTCGATTATTTGATGCGACTAAGGTGACTTTTGGGCGTCGACGGATTGAAGGGCATGAGGGTTTGCTGGGGCAATTGTTGCGGGGTCTTACGCTGATTGGTCGCTGGATCACTATAACCTGCCGTTGTCAGAGGCTGCGTGGGCCCGTACTTAGGTAGGGTGGGATGCCTTGTGGTTGTTGGTAGTGGGAGGTATGGAGCGTAACGGGCGTTGTATTGTGGCGGCAGAGGGGGTATCCGGCTCACAGAGCGCGCAGACGTGATTCCGGTTTCGTTGAAGTCGGGCGGCAAAGTCGATCCGGAACCGTCGAGGACTAAACCAGGCAGGCCTCGATAACAACAATTGACGGGTGATGTGCTAACTCTGCAATAATCGCTCAGAGTGGGGAATTTCCGATTGGCAGAACCGGGGGACTATCAACCGGGATTGACGGCATGTGTGTTGTCGTCCCGGATTGAATCAACCGTCTATGACTATGTGTACCGGGTAAAGCACGATATAACAATGGCTATAAGCGGACAGTGACCGCAAAGGGCATTGAATTCTACACAGGATACCGTCCATGCGGCGGCAACAGAATTGCAGTGGTCAGGTTCGGGTTGCGCGAGCGTCGCTGTCTTGTTCATCTTCCTCAGCTTCTTGCTCTTCTTTACCACGAACTAACCTGAAAGCAGTGGCGATGCCGAAGAATAGAAACAGTCCGTCCTTGCCGTCCAGATCTTCAGCAAGCGCGTTGACGGGGGAATAATCGTCG
The DNA here is from genome assembly GCA_938003855.1 of uncultured Granulosicoccaceae bacterium. Lineage (GTDB taxonomy): Bacteria > Pseudomonadota > Gammaproteobacteria > Granulosicoccales > Granulosicoccaceae. Next base: position 4,201 of record CALKXD010000021.1, read on the forward strand.
TTACTCTCGCCAGTGTATTCTCTTTCGAGCCATGTATTGAAGTCCGGCTTTTCTACATTCAGGTTGATCAGGCTGTCCTGCCATTGTTCGCGAAACCACAGAAGATCCTCTTCGCTCACATCCCGGGCGCGCTCGGCTTCGGTGTATGCTCGATTCACCATAAACTGCTTTACACTGTGGTCGGTGTGGGGAATGGCCGCAAACAACTCTGCGTCGTCGAGGTATTCCTGATGGTCGGCGCGCAGTTCATTCATTGCGTCTTCGGGGAGGATATCCAGCCATGCCTGAATTTCGCTGCCCGGCATTGATGAGTAGACCATATACTTGCCACCGAACATTGACAGCGCCACCAGTAATCCGCAAACCATGCCGGTTTTTGTACCACGCAAGCCTGCGAGTGCTGCGGCAAAGCCGATTGCGCCTCCGATTCCCCATGCGATCACCCCATATTCGTACCCTGTGGTGACAGCGATATATTTCCACAGCAGTGCGCCGGCTATCGCTGCAGCAACCGGCACCGGCAACGCGGAGATCGAAAAAACGTCGTCTTCATTGTTGTCTTGTTCAGGCTCAACGGAGTCATCGTCTTGTGCCGCCGTCGGGCTGAGGGTTGTGTTCTGTGCGATGGCTGTTTCTGTTATGACTGTTTGTGTAGCGGCGGGTTTGATGTAGTGGCCGCAGTTGGCGCAGTGTTGATTGCGAGGTTGCAGGTGATTGCATTTAAAACACACCATTTGCATTCCGGCGGATGCCGCAGCATCGTTAGCGGCCGGCGGCAGGTTATCGATGTTACTGATCATTGTCTGCTGAGCTGGCGGTGGTGTCGCCGTTGCGCTGGAGTGATCATGTGGTGAGGTGGCTGTGTCGCGTTGCGGTGCACTATCTATTTGACGGACAACGGTCTCATGCGCCGCCGCTGACCGTGGGGCGTCCGATGCTGATGATTGCTCAATAGCGGCCGCAACACCGGTGGCGGCAATGTTCTGTTGGTAGTACCGGGCATCGTTATAGGCCAGGTTGGTTTTTATTATTTTTCGCTGGCCAACAATAGCGGCGGCTTGCCCGGTGCTGATGTTGAATAGCTTCGAGAAAGATCTGGTGGCATCCTCGAGTTTGCAGTCGGGGTTTAGTTCACCATTGACGACTACCTGGTAAGCCTGATTTCCCATGTTACCTCATCCCTTTCACTGAGTTGGCCGGTTTGACCGTGTCGGTCCCGGCTCTTTTTAGAATGCCCGCCAAACGGCGAAAATATCCCCGTGATTGTCAGCCCAGGCAGTGCCGTACCAGACATGTACGGTATGACGGATCGGTGCTCTGCAATGTTGCCTATCCATCAACGTGGGTTGATCGGGTAGACGGCAACTTGTTAAATATCCTGACTGCTGCCGGGAGGTTCTGATAATTGCAGTACAGTTTTTTGGGCTTAAAAGTGGGGTGTATCAGGGTTTTAATGATGCAGGTGAGTCGCTCTATCGGCATTATTGATGATTGGCTGGCTGAAAATCTTCACAACAACGAGGTTGATTGTGGTCTGTTTGATTCCCCTGTATTTATGAAACCCGCTTCGTAGAGCCCGGGGTCAATTGCTAAAACCATGCGGGTCTTGCACGCGGGGCCAGATAGCACGTGTCAGCTTTTTATAGGGTGTTGTGGCCGGGTTGTTGGGGTAGGGGCCATCGACTTCGGCGTAGAGAATTGTCCGGGCTATTTGCGAGAACGCTGCATGAAAGTGATTGGTGGATTTAACGATAAGCAGGTCTTTGTCTGTCGGGTCTATCCCCATGTTGGAAAATACACTGGGGTCAAACACCTGTGAGCGCACGGTATTGAGAATAATACTGACTCCATCGATATCGATCCAGGCACTGTCACCGATAGGCACAACGCTCTCGCAAAAATTCTGAACCGCATCCCTGACGGTGTTACGCACGGTGACGACGGCATCAATGGGTTCACCGCCAGTCGCTGACATCTTTCCACCGAATCGCAATGGGAGTTTCGCACCGATACCGGCAGAGAAGCAGGTGCGCACGGCAATCGGGTCCCAGATCGTGGCAAAGGCGGTATTTGTGGCTTTGCGTTGCAGGAGTTCCTTTAGAATGATGGTGGAGTCTCCCGCGACGCCGCCACCGGGATTGTCCCAGACATCGGCAATGACTACCGGGGTTTGGTCGTTGTTGTCTATAAGGCGAGTCGCCCGGTCAATGGCTGCCGCCGGCACCAGTAACTCTGGTTTTGTTGTGCCCCGAAAAGAAAACAACTCCATGCCCAGGTCACGTGCCAGTTGATCGCCATAGGGTTTGTCGTTATCGGTGGTGACTATAAGGCGGCTGCCGAGCGCGGGGACATCACCCGCCATGAATCCATGTATCACGGAAACCGACAGTACGCCGTCTTTGCCTTGCAGAGATTTTATTTTATCGACAAAGCTGCGCATTGGCTCGCGACTGGTGGGCAGGACTTCGATCATTTTGCAGTCGAAGGTCGAGATACAGGGCTTGATCCTGCCTTCACTGGTGAGATGAATCAGTTTTATCATGTCCACGGCAGTGTCGACAAAATCGGTGTGTGGAAATTCTTTGAATACCGTGATGATGTCAGCGTTTCGGGTGCGCTCGTCGGTCAGGTGACTGTGAGGATCGAAGGTCACACCAATCAGGGCATCGTGCCCCGCCAGTGTGCGCACTGCTTGCAGAAGATCGCCCTCGCAGTCATTGCAATCCTGCGAGACCATAGCGCCATGCAGGCCCAGAAGTACTATGTCCACTGGCATCGCGGCCTGCAACTCGTCCAGTAACTGCTGACGCAGAAACTCCCAGGTATGCTGATTCACTACGCCGCCGGGTTCAGCCCAGCAGGCTGTGCCTTCGATGATATCCCAGTGGTTCTGTGCTGCAACTTCTCTGGCAGCGGGATATACAGCACTGCACAGTGTGGGTGATTGCGGGTGCTCGCCGGGCGGCTTATAGAAGCTGTCTTTGAAGTCCTGCAGGTCTGTACGCAGGGGGGAGAACGTATTGGTCTCTGTGGCAATTGAGCCGACGAATACACGCTTGTTGACTGGCATGTCAGGAGGCCCTTTGCAAAGTGGGTACTCTCGGGATGGCGGCGAGCAGTTTTTTTGTGTAGGCGTGTTGCGGGTTGCTGAAGATTTCCGGTTTAGACGCGGTTTCTACTATTTTTCCCCGGTACATTACCGCGACGCGGTCGGATATATGCCGGACGACGCCAAGGTCGTGACTGATAAATAGCATCGACAGCCGGTGTTCCTGCTGTAACTGCTTGAGCAGATTGAGTACCTGCGCCTGTATCGAAACATCCAGTGCCGAGACGGCTTCATCGGCAATGATCAGTTTAGGTTTTACGATCATCACCCGTGCAATTCCGATCCGTTGTCGCTGACCACCTGAGAACTCATGCGGGTGGCGTTTCATGACGGAAGCATCGAGGCCTACCTGCTCGAGTATGTCAGCGACCTGTTGTCTTGCCTGGTTAGAGTCTGCTGCCAGTTTATGAATAAACAAAGGTTCGGCAAGGGTTTGCTCTATGGTGAGTCGCGGGTTCAGGGAGGCGAACGGATCTTGAAATATCATTTGAATTTCACGCCGCAACGGCCGGAAAACTGACTGGCTCAGCGGCAGGATGTCGCGGCCGTGAAATAAGGCCTCACCGCCGCTTGACGGCTGTAATTTAGTGAGTGTGCGTCCTACGGTAGTTTTGCCGCAGCCGGATTCACCCACCAGGCTGAGTACTTCACCACGGTTGATAAAGAAAGAAATATCGTCAACGGCTTTGATCAACCCGGCGCGCCGGAACAGGCCTGTCGGGTTGCTCCGGAAATGAGTGCTGAGATGGTTAACCTGCAGAAGCGCTTGTTGTTCCATGCTTAGATCTCACCGGCGAAGTGGCACCGCACCGCGTGGTGGGGATGCGTGTCGATCAATCGCGGAGCGGTTTGTGTGCACGGTGTTTCTGTGTGCGCGCAGCGCGGGTGAAACGGACAGCCGTTTACTTTTTCATCGATGCCCGGTACGCGGCCGGGGATTGCCTGTAACCAGTCGTTGTCCGTGTCGATAGTGGGAATGGAGGCCAGTAATCCACGGGTGTAGGGGTGGGCCATGTTGGCAAACAAACTGGCGGTGGTGGCTTTTTCTATAATGCGGCCTCGATACATGACGGCAACTTCATCGCAGGTTTCGGCAATGACGCCCAGATCATGTGAGATCAGAATAATTGAGGTGCCGGTTCTGGTTTGTAGATCGAGCATTAAGTCGAGTACTTCTTTTTGTACGGTGACATCCAGTGCGGTGGTGGGTTCGTCGGCAATTAACAAGGCCGGCTCACAGGCCATGGCAATAGCGATCATTACCCGTTGTCGCTGACCACCGGATAGCTGGTGCGGATAGCTGTCTATGCGATCCTGCGGGTGCGGGATCTTAACCAGATCTAGTAATTCGAGCGCTCGCTGTCTGGATTCGCGGTGTGTTATTTTCCGGTGTTGCTGCAGTACCTCGGTGATTTGCTCGCCAATCCGGTAGACCGGGTTCAGGCTGGTCATTGGCTCCTGGAACACCATCGCCATCTGGTTGCCCATTATGGCGCGTCTTTGCGCCGGTCTCAGTTGCAGAAGGTCCCGGCCATCGAAGACAATTGATCCGCTGGTTATGTTGACCTGGGAGCCTTCCAGCAGACCCATGATCGCCAGTGCCGTGAGGCTTTTACCACACCCTGACTCACCGACAACCCCCAGAGTCTCGTGTGCCGCTACTGAAAAACTGCAGTCAGTGACGACCGGCAGCAACTGACCCTGACTGGCAACGGCAATGGACAGATTGTTGATCTCCAGTAGTGCCATGCTAGATGCCTGCAATATCGTTTTTGAATCGCGGGTCGATGCTGTCTCGCATAGCATCGCCAACCAGATTCATTGAAAAAACCGATAGAATAATCAGTGCGCCCGGAAACATCAGAAGCCAGGGCGCGCGTGTGATATAGATTTTTTCCTCGGCAAGCATGTTTCCCCAGCTTGCAACCTCAGGTGGCAACCCGAGACCGAGGAAGTCAAGTGCTGCCGCCTGCAATTGTGCGAATGCAAATATAAAGCTTGCCTGCACAAGCAGCGGTGACCACAAATTAGGCAGAATGTGGCGAAACAATATAGAGCCGTGCCCGGCCCCCGAGCAACGCGCTGCATCGATAAAGACTTCGTTTTTTAGTTTTAGAGTCATGCCGAAAAATATCCGCGCTGTGGTGGTGGCGTAAACGATGCCGATCACGATCACCGTATTGATCACGCTGCGTTCGAGCAGGGTCATCAATACCAGCGCCAGCAGTAGGGCGGGGAATGCCATCAAGACATCGATGATGCGCATCAGGAAATGGCCTAATGTTGAAAAGTACGCGGATAACAGGCCGATCAAGCCACCGCAAATCAGCGCGACCAGTACACTGCCGATGCCAATGATCAGTGCCATGCGGGCGCCATAGACGGCGCGGGAGAACGTATCACGTCCAAAGTGATCTGTGCCGAACAGATAGGGCAGGCCCGGTTCACTGAGGCGGGCAATCGGGTCGATCTCGAGGGGGTCAAACGGCGCGATGAATTGCGCCCCGATGGCAGCCACAGTAATGATGCATAGCCAGACAGCGCCAAGCGCTGCAAGCTTGCGGCCGCGAAAAACAGCGGCGATTGTGGTGCGTAGTGTCATTGCAGGGAAACCCGTGGATCGAGGCGCGCATAGGCCAGATCAACCAGTAGATTGATCACCAGGTACAGCAATACAATAAGCAGTATCACGCCTTGTATTACCGGGTAATCGCGGCGCAGAATCGACTGTACCACCAGCCTGCCTATGCCCGGCAGGGAAAATACCGTCTCGGTAACCACCGCTTCAGAGACTAGCGCCGCAAAGGTAAAGCCGAATGCGGCTGCCACGGCAATCAGTGCGTTTCGAAATACATGTTTAATCGATACCCGGGCCGGGTGCAGGCCTTTGGCGCGTGCGGTACGGACGTGGTCTTCGCGGGAAACATCAAGCATAGAGGCCCTTACCAGGCGCACTATCAGTGCGGCGTTCGGTGCCGCCAGTGTCAGGCTGGGCAGAATCAGATAGCGCAGGTTGCTCAGGCCGCCCTCATCGCTGATCGATGGAAAGCCGGAGCTTGGAAACCAGCCCAGGCCGACAGAGAAGATTAAAATCAGGTAAAGCCCAAGCCAGAAAGTCGGTATGGAAGCAAGCAACATAGCGCCGCCCGACGTTATCTGATCTACCCAGCTGCCGTGGAAGCTGGCTGATACGATCCCCACCGGTATGCCAATCAGGACAATCCAGAACATGGTCATCAGCGCCAGGCAGATCGATGTCTCAGCGCCATCGGCGATCACCTCCAGCACCGGTGTTTTAAAAAATATTGATTGCCCGAAATCACCGTGCAAAACATTTTTAAACCAGACCAGGTATTGCTGCCATAACGGTCGATCAAGCCCCATATGTGCTGAAAGGCTGGCAATCTCTTCGGGGGTGGCGCTGTCACCAAGCAGTATCGAGGCGGGATCTCCGGGGATCAGATGGACAAACAGGAAAATCAGTATCGATGCGACAAGCAGTGTGGGGATAAGAGTGAGTAGTCGTTTTAACGTGTAGCCAAGCATAGCGTTCTGACTGGTTGCTGCAGGCCCCTCACTTGTGGGAGAGGATTAACCTGATGATAGATGAGACTGTGTCGTCGGGCTTCAAGCGCGTAAACAGGGTAGTGCCTGGTACAGCGACTGTTATCCGCCGTGAGTGACCGGGGGTTAGCCGGCATGCAAAGAGATTTATAGACCCTGCGGTTAAGCCGACAGTTTGTCTTTGCCGGCGTATTGCCGTGAGTCCGTTAAATAAGTTTACTAAGCCGCTGCGCTAACCCTGTGTTGATCGGGTCACCGTATGAACCATCCGGACTTACCGGATGATTCATACGAAAGCCGCTATTTACTTGCATTCCAGAAGTGTGGCCAGATCAACGTGGCTTCACCCAACCCGTTAAGGGCCGTGGAGGCAATGTTATAGGTATAGACATCGCCGGTTTTCATGGTCGGCACCTGATCGTAGATTAGAGCCTGGATCTCGCCCCAGATGGCTTGCCGCTCAGCGGGGTCAGAGCTTGAAGTAAACTTTGATTTCAGTGCAAGCTTTTCTTCACTGGCCCACCAGCCGGGGTAGTTGTCGTTCATGACCGAGATCAGTATGGGGTCGGGTACAAAGCCGTGATGGGTAAAAAACAGATCCCACTGGTCCGGCTGGGCGCGCTTCTCTATAAGGGTTGCCCAGTCGTACACCTGCAGATCAACGTTAAATCCCGCCTGTGCCAGTTGCTTGGTGTAGACGATTGCGGTGTCATAGTGAAACGGGTAGTTGGTCGATACCATAAACTTGATCGGGTCACCGCTGTAGCCTGCCTCAGCCGCCATCTTTTTAGCCGCTTCTGCATCCCCTTTGCTGAAGTTGTCGGCGCCGGAATCCGAGTACCACACATTGCCTTCAGGCAGAAATGAGCCGTTGGCACGCCACAGCCCTTCGGGCCCGATGGCGACCTGCAGTGCAGGGGTTTTGTCGATGGCCGTCTGAATCGCCCGACGCAGTGCATAGTTGGTTTTCAACGGGCCTTCTTTTGAATTCATGAACACCAGACCAAAAATGGGCCCACCGTTGAGTATGGTGTTTATGTTGGCGTCGGCTTTCAGGTCGGCGTAGAGGTCACCGGGTATGCTCTCGGCATAGTCGTAGTCGCCTGCCTTCAAGCCCGCTACCCGTGTCCCGACATCCGGCACTGGCATGAATCGCAGCGTGTCCAGATCTGCCTTGCGCGCACCGCCATAGCCATCGGCGTCACCGGCAGGAGAAGTGTAGTCATCAAAGCGAACCAGTTCGACGTGGCGGTTGGGTTGCCATTCACTGAACTTGTAGGGCCCTGTGCCAATATAGTTTTCAGGGGCGATGGGTTCTTTGGTCGCACCTTCCATGATAGAGGCCGGGTAGATCGCAGGCCCGCCATTGATGAATGCCATCAGGTTTTTCCACGGTCCGAACGGCTGGTTTAGCTTGATGGTGACTTCGTAGTCGCCACTGGCTTCAACGCTGTCGACGTTGCTGAACAACAGGCCTCCGCGTGACCCGAATTCACCCCAGCGTTGTAGCGAGGCGACAACATCGGCAGAGGTCATTGCTTGGCCATTGTGGAATTTGACATCGTCACGCAGCGAAATAGTGATAGTTTTGCCGTCGTCCGAGATGCTGTCACCAGCCGCCAGCAGATTAACCGGTGCGTTCGCGGCGTTAAAGGTGTAAAGGCCTTCAAACATGTGATGTGCAATGGTCGATGCAAGATCCGACGTCACGACATGCTGATCGAGGCTGGGTGGTTCGCCTACGGTGGCGTAGCGCAGCATGCCTGCTGCATTTGCTGTGCTGGTGAGTAAAAACAGAGCGCTCGCCGCGAGGGCTGAACTCCAACGGTTATTTCGCTTCATGTTTACTTTTCTCCGCTGCCTGTGAAAGAGGTGGTGGGAAATCTTGGTGGTGCTAATGTAAGAAACTAACATCGAAATACCATTGATTCAAGATTAAAATTCGTAGCGCCTGAGATTAATTATTATATAATGTAAGAAACTTACATAAATTTGGAGTATTTCAATGAGCAAGCAAACAGCAATAACCCGTTTTGACGGTGCCGATGTGGCCGCAGGTGGCACATCGAGGCCATTTGCCAAAGCCGTTCGCGCTGGTGATTTTGTATTTGTGTCAGGTCAGGTGCCGGCACGCGACGGTGAGATCATTGTCGGGGGGATCGTTGAGCAGACAGAGCAGGTGATGCAGAATATCGTCGAGGTACTTGCGTTAGCCGACTGCACCCTGGCGGATATAGTTAAGGTGAATATCTGGCTTGACGATCCCCGTGATTTCAGCAGTTTTAATGCGGTGTTCAAAAAGTACTTTGAGGCAGCACCGCCAGCGCGATCTACCGTCCAGTCCTCGTTGATGGTTGATGCAAAAATCGAAATGGACGTCACCGCGTATAAACCGGCCTAGCGTTATGAATCGACCTATCGATCTTATATCCAGCATTCGTCAGTTAGAGGGCATCTTCAGTAAGCGTGAGCAACTGGTTGCGGATTTTGTTCTATCGAATCTAGAGGAGATCTCCTGGTTATCACAAAACGATATCGCCAAGGCCGCGGAGGTGTCGGTTGCCACGGTCAACCGGTTCTGTGTGACCCTGGGCTGTGAAGGATTTCGTGACTTTAAAATAACACTGGCGCAGAGCGTGGCTGTCAGTCTTCAGTATCTTGGTGGCGGCAGTCGCGAGAACCCGGAAACCCATCAGTTGGTGACGCAGGTGTTCGGCGCGCTTATCGATACCCTGAACCTGGCCAGTTCCCAGCTTGACAGTGAGGCTATACAGCAAGCCATCGATGTACTGGCAGACGCCCGACGCATAGCTTTTATCGGTGTCGGTGGTGGGTCGGCGAATGTTGCGCGGGAGGGGGCAAACCGCTTTTTTCGATTGGGCATTCCGGCAGAGTCTCACGCCGACGGCTACCTGCAGCGTATGGTTGCGTCGACCTTTGCCAGCGGTGATGTAGTGTTTGCTATCTCCTCAAGCGGGCAGGCGGCAGAATTGCTCGACAGCGTCACTATTGCCAGGCAGTACGGCGCTCAGACCATTAGCCTGACCCGGGTCGGGTCGGACCTGGCCAGCGCCACTGATATTACTATTCAGGTTGATATGCCGGAGGATCAGGATATCTATAAACCCTCGGCCTCCCGATTAGTGTTTATGGCAATCCTTGATGTGCTTGCTGCCGGTGCGGCGCGAAGACGTCCTGAAAAAGTAAAAGAGTACTTGCGCCGAATCAGAACATCGCTGGTGTCTTTATCAAACGATACCGCGCCGAAACCAATTGGTGATTAGTCATGTAAGTGCAGGGTGTAGATTTGAGTTGTCAGGCTATATTCATCCGCTCTTAATGATTTGTTAAGGGCTATTACAGTTTATTGTAAGTACAGTTTTGTATCCCCTGATACAATGTAGGAAAGAGAAGTTCGTCATTAGTGGAAAGTGAGGGACGGTACGATAACAATAATTACCGGGGAGTAATATTAAACATGGTCATTCTACGCTCTAAGACAATTGTCACGGCAGCCACTTTGGTTCTAGCGGCCGGCTGCACCGTAAAGCCGGGTATTCTCGACAAAGCCGATGCGGTCATGGACAAGTTGTCGCCTGATGCGACTGAAGCGGCGTCGGACGAGACCATCCGTGGGCAGCGCGCTACTCTGGCTGTGACCACTGAAGGTGCAGGCTACGGGCCGCAATCACCGCGAGACATAGACTTGTTCGAGGGCTCCAACAGTCGCAGTTTTGAGGCCGCCCCCGCCTTCACTGAAATGAACCTGTGCAACATTCATTTCCACAAGAGCGCGGAACACAAAGGCGGGGAGTTTACCACCTATGCCGGTAATGGAGATGGCGCAGGCTATGGCACCGGATACAAATACTCCGGAGAACTAACACTGGCAGAACTGGCAGAACTTGACGCCCCGGTTGGCACTAAGCATGGCGGGCTGGTGCCGGGCGACACCATCGAAGTGCACTATGTGCATTCAACTGCACAGGTTCAGCCGGGGCCGACACTTGGCGCCTGCCTCAGTGATGCAATCAAGAATCCGCAACTGCGAGTTGAAACTCAGGTCTTTGTGCTGGTCAATGACGGTGCTGCACTCGACTTCACTACGCTGACCGAAACCGGTAAAGAAAACGGTGTCTATCAGGCGCTGAACATCCCGACCAATACCGGAACACCGGTGCAATACGCAGGATCGACCACCGGGCCCGGATACAATGAAAAAGGATCGCCATTCCAGGTTAGCTGGAGTGTACGCCCGCAGGTGGCGAAAGTGAATATCGCAACGGTTGCCACCTGGTTCTCAGGCAATATCTTCGAAGAAAACAACGCACATGGCGTGAGAAATCTGGTGACTAATCCTGATCTTCTGTCGGTAATCGGCAGGTAGTACGGTCATCATTCAGGCTCACCTGTCGTTGTTTGGCAGGTGGGCCGATGCAGTCGTCGTGGCTGCGCGGTCTTTTAAGTGTTGAAAATCGTCGGGTCTGCCGGGTTAGGCGATAAACCGAATGATGGCCAGCCTGCATTTTTTATAGGGCAGCCAGATGAAATGACTATATGGGTCCACCTATCGAGTTTGCTGCTCAATTAGAGTGGCGTACAACTAAACACACTGTCTATTGGACCTCAGAGGCCAATATCGCGTCACACCTCGCCCGATCCCTCCCGGCACGTGGCGCGCCACGCTTCTCAAGCGATAGAGCGACCAGTTTGGCGCTATTGATCCTGAATGCTGAATCCTCATGAGTAATGCAGGCTAGGGTCTCATCGACAGTGCCGCGATGCGGTAGCGGTCGTTGCGGGCGCTTGTCGATTATTTACAGACAACCATTTCATTCGCCAGAGATCGTGACATCAGCAGGGTTGCGCAGGCGGAAATTTGAACCTGCGCCCTGTTGTGTCAACTGCCTGATCTGCCGGGCTTGAAATCGTCACCATTGAGCCAGCCCTGGAACCAGGATTCAAGTGAGTTCAGGTGGGGGGTAAATTGTTGCTCCATGGGCTCGCCTATCTCCCTGACGTTGGGGTCAAACCAAATGACGGGGGCGGTATCGACGGTGGCGTCAACGCAGGAATAAATACCGCTGCCCCAGTGGCAGAAAGGAATGGTACCGGCCGGCCATTGCCATAGTGTGTCGTAGGGATCGCTGTCTGACAGTGCCAGATACAACTCGGATATCGAATCGCCCTCGTCCGAGAGATAGCCGCCTTCGACACCAAGTATCCGGTAACCCGGGCCGATGCCGCCATTGGCGACATTGGTGTATACCGCTCGTAAAGGCCCGGGAAAAGCATAGCCGATAATTTTCTCAGCGTTGGCGATAGCGGCCTCACTGGCCGGTGTACCGGATGCTCTTTTTTTTACTTCATCAATGAGTGACAAAAATAGTGCCCTTTGGATTTTAAAAGTTAGCAAAGATTCAGTGTGCCGCTTTGCGCCTGCCCGGGTCCGGGCAGTCCGACGCCGGAGGGTGAAGCGCGCGGCTGGACTGCGGTGTCAACAGTGCGATTGATCTGCGCGTTGAGCGCTGAACGATATCAATGTGAAGGCCGGTGCGCCAGGCTGCCTGGCGGGTGTTGCAGGCATCAGCAATTGGCGTCGGATGATACGCCATTCGGAACTGCGGGTACACAGGTCCGGACATCTTAGCGGGGTATGGCATGAGTCGCATCGCTCTTGCACCGGTTGCCCGGGATCGGCACACGAAAGCAGGTAATGCCGTTTTTTGTGCAAGTGGCTGAGTTACTGTCGTAGATAAGCCGGGCCGGTCACCAGCTGGCCTGTGTGAAGCGTTCCGGCAATATCTATCTCAACGGTGCGCGGCAACGCTTCGAGGTTGTCCGGCACTGAGATTAATGCCAGTGCAACCGGCTTGTCGATTCGGTAGCCATAGGAGGCTGACGTTGTTTTGCCGATGATGCGATTGCCAGAATATACCGGCTCATTGCCAAGTGGGACTGACTGCCTGTTGTGAAAAATAATCGTCGCCACGGTAGTGCTGACAGCTGATTCCCGCAGTGTCAGTAGTGCCTCTTTGCCAATGAAATTACTTTGCCAGTCCAGAGTGTGGACCAGACCTGCCTGTAATGGATTGATATCGGTGTCCAGATCGTGCCCATAGGACAAATACCCCATCTCTATGCGCATTGAGGTTTGTGCAAATGCGCCGGCCGGTCTGGCACCGGCGTCGTACAGTGCGGTATAGAGTTGTCGGGCGTCTGACGCCTTACAGCTGAGTTCCCACCCGGACTCACCGATGTACGACAACCGCGCAGCACGTACGCTGATGTTTGCCAGTCGGGTTTGACACTGGTGGAAAAACCTCAGGTCGCGCAGTGATTCTGCGCCCAGTGCGGAGACTATCGACTGACTGTCCGGCCCCATCAGTGCGAGTACTGCGGTGGTTTCGGTGATGTCGGTTATCGCCACTTGATCGCCGGTGGCTACATGGCGGCGTAACCAGCTTAGATCGCGTTTGATGGCAGCGCTGCCGGTGTACAGGTGATAGGTGTCGGGGCTTAGTCGTAAGGCCGTAAGATCGCTCTCGTAGCCACCTCGATTGTTCAACATGCCGGTATATATAATACGACCGGGGGCACGTGTCATATTGTTGCAGCAGACCCGGTTTAAAAAACCTTCGGCTCCGCTGCCGCGTACTTCTATTTTGCCGAACGTTGAAGCATCGAATATGGCCGCACCGGTATGGGCCTGACTGACCTCACTGCGCACTTGTTCAAACCAGGCGGGCCTTGCCATGGTTAACACGGGCTCTTTTGCTTTGTTAAAATATAGTGGCCGCTCCCAGCCGTATACCTGCCCGAAGTGCGCTTTTTGCTGTACCCATTCATCGTGCAGTGGTGTCAGTCGGAGGTTGCGTGATGTTGACCACTGATAACCCGGGTAATGAATCGCATAGTGTTCTCCGAGTACCTGCGGTACGCGGGCCGCCAGAGCTTTGGCTGAGTTGAAGCACGCTGGAAAACGTTTTGGGTCTGCTTCGGATAAGTCGGTGGGGGTGTGGCCGTGCACTATGCAGTGGGCCAGTGCCATGCCGGCGCCGCCACCGGTTGCCACCCCGACAGAGTTCATACCGCAGCCTAGAAACAGGCCTTGTGTTTCGGCGGATTCCCCCAGCATAAACGCGCCGTCAGGGGTAAAGCTCTCCGGGCCGTTAAGCAATGTGCGCACGTCGGCGTCAGCCAGGCAGGGTAACCGGTGCAGTGCATTTTTCATCATGGGCTCAAAGTGATCCCAATCTTCAGGGAGTAGTTGAAACTCAAAGTCCTCACCGATGGTCTGCGGTGAAATTGGCTTTCCCATGGGTTCAAAGCAACCGACCAGCAGTCCACCGGAGTCGTCTCTGATATAGAGGTGGCTGTCGTGATCGGATAACGTCGGCAGATTGCCGTTGATTCCGTCGACCGGACCGGTAAGCAGATAAAAGTGCTCACAGGGATAGAGCGGTACGTCAACACTCGCCATGGCAGCGTTCTCCCGCGACCACAGGCCGCTGCACAGAGCGATGGCATCGCAGCGTATATAGCCGCGCGATGTTTCTACCCCGACGACTTTCCGGCCACGGGTTACTATGCCGGTAACACCGGTGTTTTCGTGGATCGATACACCGCGACTGCGTGCGCCTTTGATGAGAGCGCTGCACAGATCTGACGGACTGACGCGGCCGTCGTCCGGTGACCACACAGCGCCGATCACGTCACTGGTGTTCATCAGCGGCCATCGTTCGCGGGCTTCTTCAAGGTCGATTGATTTCGCGTCAACGCCAAACAGAGTAGCCAGACTTTGCTGGCGTTTTATATGGGCAAGTCGCTCGGGGTTGGTCGCAATTGACAGCGACCCTTTGTTGATCCAGCCGGTTGCCTGGCCGGTTTCTTTTTCAAGGTCGCTGTACAACGATATTGAGTAGCGAATGAGATCGGTGAGGTTGCGGGTAGAGCGAAGAGCCCGTACCTGTGCTGCAGAATGCCAGGTGGTGCCGGAAGTGATTTTATTGCGCTCGAGTAGAATCGCGTCGCTGATGCCGGCTTTGGCCAGATGGTATAGCGTCGAGCAACCCATGATGCCTCCCCCTATAACAACAACCGAGGCATGTTCGGGCAGAGTCTGTTCAGGTGCTTGTGGTAGTGACGGATCCCGCTGCATATTACGGTGTATTCCTTGTGGTGGTTCTGCGTTGGTTGGACGATCGTCAGGTAGCATTGTGCCTCGGTGATTATAGAAATTATCTGTGCCTCCTGAGGTTGTCAATGGCGCTGGTGCGGCGGGATCGAGTGTGGTGCCGTTCTGAAGCGGGTCGATGGTATTGTCAGCAGGCGGTAACGCCGATGCAGTAGTACACAACATCGAGTGCGGGTGGTGTCGCCCGATGGATGATTGGCTGTGGCGCTGCGTGTGTGTTGAGATGATGGCCGTTGTTGTGTAAAGAGTGCGTGCCAGCGCTGTGTGCGGGAGCGGGGTCAGGGTAGATGGCTACGTAATACTCAGCCGCATTCGCGGGGCCTTGCAAGAGGCAATAACCCCCGTGTTTGCCCACCGGAAATAACATTTGTCATAAAAATTGTTTGCGGCTACCCTGCAAGGCAGCACAGATTGTTGCAGGCGTCCCGCTGTCGTGCTTGCGATAAATTCGATCACGGGCTGATGCTGTCGAGCAGCCAGCCTGCTCCAACGAGGAAATAAAATGAAATCTGGAATACTGGCTGTCACCACTACGCTTGCCGTAAGTTTGCTATCCGCAGCAACCGGTTACGCTGCAGAGTGTACCAACGATACCTGGAACAAGGTCATGTCACGCGGCAAAATGGTCGTTGGCGTCAAGGCTGATTACAAGCCCTGGGGGTTTCGGGACAGCAGTGGTGCGATTGTCGGGATGGAAATTGACTTTGCTCAGGCCGTCGCCGATGCCATGGGTGTTGAGCTGGAAACAGTAGCAGTGCAGTCGTCCAACCGTATGCAGTTCCTTGAGCAGGGCAAAATTGATCTTATGATCGCTACCATGTCTGATCGTGCTGATCGTCGTGAAATTGTCGGGATTACCCAGCCGAACTACTATACCTCCGGTACCAACGTCATGGCACCAAAAGCGCTGGGCTTTAAAAACTGGGAAGACCTGCGCGGCAAGCCTGTCTGTGGCAAACAGGGGGCTTTCTATAATCAGGTTGTCACTGAACGCTACGGTGTAGAAGTAGTTGCGTTTACCGGCAACGCAGAGGCAAAGCAGGCGCTGCGCGACAGAAAATGTGTAGCCTGGGTTTACGATGACTCATCGATCGGTTCCGATTTATCCTCCGGCGACTTTGACGACTTCGAAATGCCACTGGCATCCGAAGATGATAATCCCTGGGGTCTTGCGGTGCCGCTGGCTGAGAAAGACTGCGTGTTCGGACACTTTATGTCAGGTCTGACTTTTAACATGCACCAGTCGGGTAAGCTGATTGAGCTCGAAGCCAAGTGGGGCATCAAGCCAACTCAGTATCTGCAGGATAAGCAAGCCGCCTATGCCGATTGGCTGGCCGCTGAATAGTAGCGGTTGCTGTTAAACAGAAGGCGCTCAGCCTTCTGTTTTTTTTGTAGTGTACGGGCTGGCACTGGCGCTGGATTTCGCCGGCTTCTTTGTGACTGCTGACTTCCAGGTGCAAGCTTGATTAAAAAAACCTTAAAACAACCCTGTCCCTGCAGGGTAGCGGCTGATGTCCGGCCTGATGTCCGGCCTGATCGCCGGCCTGATCGCCGGGTTGAGCAGATATGCTAGAGCTGTTCACACAGTTTTTTGTCGATCTGGCAGATAACCATCCCCGTTGGAATTTTATTTTTTTCTATGAGCCTCGTCAGTGGGCGCGCATCGTCAAGGGGCTGCAGTACACGCTAGTGCTGTCTTTTGCCTGTGTCATCTTTTCGGTGATTATTGGCGTGGTCGGGGCATGGTTGCAGGGGTCACCGTCGGTATGGGTGCGCCGGTGCGTGCAAGGGTATATACAGTTCTTTCGCAATACACCACCGTTTGTGCAGTTGCTGTTTTTTTATTTTGCGCTGGGACAATTTACCCCGTCAGTCACAGGGCCGGATGGCTGGACCGAGATCCCGATTATCTCGAACGTCGGCTGGGCGATTATCTCGCTGTCTTTTTTTGCCGGCGCCTTCAATGTAGAGATTTTTCGCTCCGGCATAGAGGCGGTGCCGGAGTCAACACAGGAAGCCGCGGATGCGCTGGGCTTCTCGCGCCTGCAAACCTATACCGAAGTCGTATTGCCGCTGGCGTTTAGAGTGTCGCTGCCCGCGTTAAACAACAACCTGGTTAATCTGGTTAAAACGACGACGCAGGCAATAGGTATCGCAGTACCTGAGTTATTGTACCAGTGTGTCAGTATCTGGAATGACTACCCCAGTGCTTTGTACCCGACAATGTTGCTGTTGTTTGTGTCCTTTATAGTGCTGGTCGGGATTCTGGTGCTGGGTATGAGTCGGTGGGAGCGCGCGATGCGCATACCGGGCTACGGAGGGTAGTGGCGATGAATCAATCTATCCCCGGAATAAATAAAAAAGCCGGCACTGACTTGCCGGTACTGAAGCCGTATCGCGGCGGTATCGTGCACGCGCCGGACAATTTGCTGTTTTCGCGCTGGCTGGCGGATCTGCCGGTATGGTTCTGGTGGGCATTGCCGCTGCTGATTGTTGTCTGGCCGGGTTTTGCACTGGCAGCAAGTAATTACAGTATGAGCCAGGCATTTGCCGCGTTAATAAAGTGGATTCCGTTTATTGTGATGGACGGGTTCCTGTACAACGTAATAATCTCTTTTTTTGCCATGCTGATCGGTACGGTGACCGGGGTGGTGCTCGGGCTGATGCAGGTTTCCCCGCTGCGCCTGATCCGTTATCCGGCCAAATTTCTAACGCAGTCGTTCCGTAATTCCCCCTGGCTGGTGCTGCTGTTTATTGTGTTGCTTGCGCTGCCCTTTGAAGTGGAGATCGGCGGCGAGATTATCCGCATTCCCGATTGGATGAAAGCCGTGTTCGGTTTGTGCCTGCCGGTGATGGCAAACATCTCTGAAGTGGTGCGCGGGGCGATCATCTCCGTGCCCAGCGGACAGTGGGAAGCCGCAGAGTCTCTGGCGTACTCGCGTCATCAGACCTTATGGCAGATAATTCTGCCGCAGTGTTTCAAGCGCATGATTCCGCCGTGGATGAACTGGTATGCCATTCTTACAATGGCCACGCCGCTGTGTTCGCTGTTAGGGGTTGAAGAGCTGATTACACTGAGCAGGCAGGCGATTGAAGCTGAGAATAACCGGCCTGAGCTGCTGGTGCCATTCTATGGTTTTGCGCTGCTGATCTTTTTTGCCTATTGCTATCCGATAGCCCGTGCCACCATCGCACTGGAACGTCGTTACGCGGTTAAACTGCAATGATTACTCGACCACAGCATCACACCCTATCCGGTGTGCCCGCCTCTGGAAAAACTCTATGAATGCTACTCAGTGGGATCCCACCCGGCCGATTATTTCAATTGTTGATGTGCACAAATCGTTTGGTGATCTGGAAGTGCTCAAGGGTGTGTCGATTGATGTGATGAAAGGAGAGGTGATCTGCATCATCGGTCCGTCCGGTTCGGGTAAGTCCACGTTAATCCGCTGCATCAATGCACTGAACGACATACAAAGCGGATCGATTACCGTCGAGGGACTGGAGGTCCATGATGCCAAACTCGATAAGCTTGCCCTGCGCAGGAAGGTTGGCATGGTGTTCCAGCAATACAATCTTTTTCCGCACAAGACCGCACTTGAAAATGTGATGATGGCGCCAATCAAAGTGCTGAAAGAACCCAGAGACGAAGTCGAAACGCGTGCCCGCGCATTAATTAAAAAAGTGCGCCTCGAAGGTAAAGAAGACAGCTACCCCGGTGAGCTTTCCGGCGGGCAGCAGCAACGGGTGGCGATAGCCCGTTCACTGGCGATGAATCCGGATGTGATGTTATTTGATGAAGTCACAGCCGCTCTTGATCCGGAGACCGTAAAGGAAGTTCTGGTAACCATCAAAGACCTGGCAGAAGAGGGTATGACCTGTCTGCTGGTGACACATGAAATGGGCTTCGCGCGGGAAATCGCTGATCACATATATTTCACCGACCGCGGAGTGATCGTCGAGCATGGCCCGCCGGAGACGTTTTTTGATGATGCTAAAGATCCGCGTACCCGGGAGTTTCTGAGCCAGATTTTGTAGCGGTGTTGTTTGAGCGCCAATGAGTCTTTAAGTGTTGTGCGGTACGCGATCTTTGCCGTTGAGGTAGAGCCCGTCGCGGTATTGTATAAAAGCACGCGACAGGCTGGGGTGTTTTAGCGTCTGCCGGTGGGGGCGGTCAGTCGCCTGGCGGTTCGGTCGCTGGCTGATCGGCGAGCCATTGACTCGGTGATGCCTTCATAACACGCAAAAACTCGCGGTTAAAATTTGATTTGGTATTGAAGCCGCACTCGAAGATAGTCGTGGTGACTGGCTTGCCCTGTCGCAGCAAGGTACAGGCGTGTTCGATCCGGTAGCGATTAATATGGCGGGAGACATTTTCACCACAGCTTCGGTTGATGGTCGCTGAAAGTGCTTTAGCCGGAGTCGCCGCTTTTCGCGCCAGCCGCGCCAGTGACAGGTCCGGGTCGAGGTATAAGTGCTGCTCTTGCATCAGGCGGCTGACGGTGTGCATCAGTTCGGCGTCGGCGGCCGCCTGTTGCGCTGGTGGCGGTGTGGTTGCTGTTGCGGTGGTGTCGGCGGATCTGTGGGTGTTGAGCTCACGCGATAAGCTCAACAGTCCCAACGCCAGTAGCGTCATTGACGAAAACACCGTGACGATAACCGGTTGCCAGCTGTGCACACCCGATATCTGGGTGATCACAATCAGTATATCGCTGGCGGCAGACACCAGTAGAGATGCTGCAATTACCTGCCAAAGGTGTTTGGGAACATTGCCGCTTTCAAGCCGGACTGCCGGTAGATCGCCGCCATCTTTGAGAGTTGCCAGCAGCAGTGCAACGCCGTAGCCAACAAAGGTAGCCGGCACAATGATATCCAGTGCGACCGGTGCCAGTGCCGCACAGAAAGCGCAGAACGCCGGTGCAATCGTGTGCAGCAATGCGTCGCGATTCAATTGTGTCTTGCCGGCGGTGGTGACAAAGGCGAGCCAGGCCACAGGTGGAATCAAAGTAGCCGTGACCGGCTGAACCCGCCGCAGGACATCCACACCGTAGAACTGGTGCAGCGTGATAATCAGGCTTTGCAGAGCGCACAGCGAGATCAGTGCGATCAGCAAAGGATGGTATCTGCGCCGCAATATGGCATGAGCGAGGAGAAAGCCCAGCAGCAAACTGACGAAGGCGGGAACTGGCAGCGCGAGCATTTATTTTCCGGGTTCGGGTAAGGCCTCTTTGTAGAGCTATAACCGGATACGCTCGACCTGAAACCGGTTCGAGGACGTATTGGCGCGCTCTGCGGGGCCTACTGTCGGTTCTTTGAAAATGGATAGAACCATGAAACAGTTGATTATTATCGCTCTACTGACGCTGACTGCAAGTGCCGCAAAAGCACAGCAGGTGGCAGGCTTTCGCACGCTCGAATTCACGGCGGCTCATCAGCAGGCGCCGGTCCGTGGCGGGGTGTGGTATCCGGCGTCCACGGATGGCAAGCTGACCCGGTTTGCGGAGAATGCGGTGTTCACTGGTGTGCCGGTGCGGCGCGATGCGAGTATTGCCGTGGGACGTTATCCGGTGGTTTTGCTGTCGCACGGACTGGGTGGGCACATTCGGTCACTTGCCTGGCTCGGGGCAGGGCTGGCTGAACGCGGTGCGATTGTCGTTGCCGTCAACCACCCGGCTAGTACGTATACTGACTTCGATCTGCAGCGTGGCTTGAATCACTGGACGCGCGTTGCTGATCTGCAAGCGGCCCTGGCCCATGTTGAACAGCATGACGATTACCAGCGCTTTGTAGATGGATCGCGACTCTATGCCGCGGGTTTTTCCTACGGTGGCTGGACTGCTCTGTCGATGGGTGGACTGACGGGTAATCTAGCGGGTTATGCGGCTCACTGTGCAAAAGTGGTCGCGGCGTCGAGCCATTGCAATGACTTAATTGAAGGAGGAGCCGACCTCGATGCCCTGGATGCGGAGTTGTGGAACGCTTCCTATAAAGTGCCGCAGTTGACGGCAGTGGCGGCGATTGATCCGGCCTTGTTGTACGGCTTGACGCAAAGCAATCTGGCTGGTCTGCTGGGCAAGGTGCAACTTATCGCGCTGGGAGCAGGCGCGAATCGACTACTGGCGACAGACTATAGCGATCAGGGCAGCGGGTTTCAGAGGTTCCTGCCCGATACCTCAATGCAGACAATCAAGCCGGCGTCGCACTACACGGCACTGCCGGTCTGTAAGCCTGAGGGGCCGGCAATTCTGCTTGAGGAGGGCGATGACCCGGTCTGTACAGACCCCGCAGGGACAGACCGTGCTGCGGTGCATCAGCGTATTGTCGAGGTTATTGCCCGAACCTTTTCGCTTGAGTGACATGCGAGCTTTCCTGACAACCCGCAGGTACAAAAGGGCCGGATGGCCCTTTTGTCAGGTACTGCGGTGTTGGCCACTGCCTGTCCGTGCTGATAGCGCCAGGTCGATCATCGGGTAATCTGGTGCGATCGCGCAAGCGACTATCGCCGTTGCACGGGCACTGGATCAGCGGATATTCTTTGCCGAGTTTTGCAGTGATTGCAGTGCCATTTGCAGCGAACTTGACGCAAGTGTGTACCGCGTCACCTCCAGCCCGACCTGTTCCTGCTGTTTAAGCAGTTTCTCCGCCTGCAGATTGGTCACGGTGGTGGCAGGCGTGCCGCCAAATGATAGGCCGTTCATTGTTGTCTCCGGTTAGGGGCGATTATGCAGCGCAATCATTGGGTCTATTCCTGTTTCGAGACCGATAGCGCCATAGATGTACCCAGGCACGGGTAGGCCCGTGCTGCTTACGCCGCAAAGCGTCGCACAGGGAAGTGCTGGATTATGTGAACCCGTCGCGCGGGAAAATGGCTTTTAGCCGGATCTGAGAAGCTATTCACAAGGACAGCCGTCTCACCGGCTGCCCGCTCTCGTAAAAAGACATCTACGACCCGGACGGAGCCTCACCGTGGTAGGAGCGGTGGCCTTCGTTGCGATTCCACAGCCGGTAAAGGTGGCGTTTTTTGTGTTCATCGTCGAAGTCGGTAAATTCACTGCGGTAGTGACCGGTTTCGCGATTGTTCAGGTATTGAATCTGGCCCTTTTCCAGTGCCGCTTCATACCAGAATATATTTTGCCTGCTGATCTGATCGATTACGTCGAGCGCGTGCGCAAGCTCGGCATCCATGGCGACACCGGCGACTTCATAGCCTTTTCGAACCAGTGACGTATTGGCGCGGGCGCGCATTCTGGCGTGATTGTCGCGGCCGGTATACCAGCTGAAATACGGTGCCAGGGTGACGGGAGGATCTCCCTCTGCGTGTTCTTTCTGACGGTCGAATAACATCGGTTGATAAAGCCGTGCCAGTGCCTCGGGAGACGCCATTTCTATATGGTGGTGCAGTGCGTACAGGCTGCAGAACCGACTGACCCCGCCTTGTCTGGCCGGGTGACGACAGAATAATCCGACGTAATCCGGTGTTGATTGCCCGAACGCATTGTCGGTGTGGAAGTTCAGTTCAACATTTGTCACTGATCCTCTGACACCGTAGCCAAATGCGGTGCCGCTGTCGCGGACGTTGTAAATCATCAGGCCGCTGTGTTTTTGAGCCACCGTTTGACCGACTAGCTGACCTAGAATATAGAATACACTGGCCATTATTTCGGTGGGATAGTCATCAACCGGGAGCCTGTCAGCAACGGCAAAACCAACGCCGTGATCTATGGTGTTTTTGATACGTTCAAAGAGTAATCTGCAATGAGTAAGCTGGTAGTTATCCGGGTGCAGTTGATCAAGGCTATCGTGGTTGTCGTGCTCGATACCGGAAACAGAGGTTGCCAGTGTGTGGATTTCTGCCATTGCATCAGAATCAATGGGGTGCAGCCAGTCTTTTGTGCTGAGTTCGGCGCCGAGCCATTGGCGGTCTGTGGGCAGCTGTGCGGGTTTTGCTGTCACCTCGTGGGTGCAATCGAGGTAATGTGTGTTCGCGCTATTCACGTGCGGCTTCCTGAGTATTCAACGCTTGCAGCGTCACCAAAAACAACCGGGGACAGGGCTTGATTGCAGGCCCGGCAGTGATTCTGGATCAAAGGCCGGGGCAAATCAATGCGAACTGCGTATCGCAGCGGCCGCCTGCCGCGCTGGTGAGATTGCGTCCGTCGGTTATTGTGCGAGGTCGCTTAAAGATGCGGACTGTTGCGGTGAGCCGGCGAGTTTGGTCAGATAATCAATACGCATTTGCAACTTGCCGTAAATGCTCTGTGCCTGTTGCTGTTCATACTGCAGGTAGTCGTCAAGACCGGCTGGTGCGTTTGCCAGCAGATCCTTAATACTTGCCAGCGTTTTTGCACTCAGGAAAATTACCCATTCATCGGCGGTGGTGGCAGCATCACCGGGTGTGTCATCCAGGCTTGATTGTGCAGAGTAGGGCTGCAGGGTCAGGTGGTTATTCTCAGCCACTGTGGATTGCAGGCCCTTAATGGCCGATGTTGTTAAGTTGTTAGCAGTGGCTGCTTGAGTTGCTCTGATGGCATCGGCGGGTGGTTGAGCATCAGGGGTACTGTCTTTGACCGGTAGCCATTGACATTGCATACCGACCGCGACCAGTTTTTCACGGTAACGACCCACCTGCTCAGTACAGAAATTTTGCTGATAACGCGCACGCCAGAGTACGGTTGTTGGTTCATTCGGTATCTGTTGTTTGATTACGCATGGCAGTGTGGCGTTGCTATCTTCATAGTGCAATTCGATCAATCGACTTGTTTTGTCGTTTTCACAGAGCAGTCGCTGCGCCACATATTGTGCGTTGGCTAGCAGAGGCAGGCACAGTGATAGCGACACCACAGCAACGGATTTGATAACCGGCGTCAACGTTTTATCCTGGTTGTGAGGGTGTGTCGGGCTGGAAGTCAGACAGCGCCAATTAAATTTGATCGGCGTGTCACCGGCGGTAAAGTCTGTGTCGAGCCGGATCCTGCGCTGCCTGCGCGGGTCTGGCTTAAGTGTCCAGAGTATAGGCAGTGTGTCAGGGTGGGATGATTAACAGGAGGATAGCGGGAGCGCTCTGTGGCCCGAGGTAAATTCACTTCCCAAGCCGGGTTCTGAGGCTGCTGAGTCGGGGGGGCAGTTTCTCATATTCTGCCGATTATTGTGCAAATCACCTATAAACGAGTGAGCGCGGCTGTGTTGCACAAAGGAAATGTTATTTTTTCGAGCGGATACCTGAGAGGCCAGTCGATGCTGGCCTGCTTGAATTATTCACAACAACGAATCCATTCGTAGAACAATTCCCGGACACATCCTGTGTCGTTTCAGGTAGCCCTGCGATCATAGGAGAACCCCGTAGACCAGTAGCTTTGCGTCCCCACCTTTCGGAGGGTTTGCCTTTTTCTACGATAAAACGTTGCAAGGCCAGACTGTCCCTGGTGGAATGTGTAGCCACAATTCCAAAGGGTGTTTTTTAAACACCGGGTCCGTGTGTCAGAATTTCCATCCTGGATAAACTGACTGTCCTTCGCTAGCTGCACGAGAGTGCTGCTAACACAAAGCACCGGTCTACAAGACTTCGGGAAATCCGTTGCGGGTTAACCCGAAGCACTGGTATTGGCTCTAGAGCCGACAAGTGCATTGCGCCTGAACGCTGACTTTTCCATGTTGAAAAAGTCCTTTACCGCGACTGGATAGAATGCAACATGTGAACCAGGTCGGTGAAAAATGTCGATTGCGACCAGAGCTATAACGTTTGGCACGGCTTGCTTAAATATCGATAAACGAAAGCGCCCGTTAACGCAGTATAGTGCCACCTGATATTCCGAAGGCTTATGGATACCTGTGTGTGGGTATTCGTACCGAGGCATTTGTCCGTCGGCTGTCGTAACGGTTAGTGATGTAGTGCCGGCCGTGACAATAACCGGTCAGCTGGCAGGGAGAGCGCCAGTGCGGGCGTCATCGCCCCTGCCTGGCACCGGATCAACCCGGTATTGCTGCCGCGTCAATTTCCGCTGTGGTCTGCTCATAAAGGATCAGGTCATAGGCGACACAATGCGCCAGCTGATGGTGGTCGGCAGGTAGGTTTCCGGGGAGTGGTAGCAGGGCGGGTGGCGAGCTTCTATAAAAGGCAGAAACCCGAACGGCCAGACAAAGCTGGCCTATTGGAATTATTCACAAGAGCGCATCCATTCGCGGAATAATTCACTGACACATCCTGTGTCGTTTCAGGTAGCCCTGCGATCATAGGAGAATCCCGTAGACCAGTAGCTTTGCGTCCCCACCTTTCGGAGGGTTTGCCTTTTTCTACGATAAAACGTCACAAGGCCAGACTGTCCTGACGGGG
>CALKXD010000022.1 GCA_938003855.1 uncultured Granulosicoccaceae bacterium
TTCAATGTAGTTATCGATCACAATTATTTTGGTGACCGTCCTCCGTTTTCCGGTGGTGAGTATCCCGCTGACAATGACAACGAGTTTGAGGGTATCAGACTTGGGACCAGTGATACTCAAGCCTATCCGTCGTATACACGTGTCGAGTACAATTATATGGAACGGATTCGAGGCGAGGCAGAGATCATCTCGAACAAGTCCGGGTCCAACGTGATTAGCAATAATACAATTCGAAGCAGCTATGGCGCGATAGTAAATCGCCACGGTGGTGACACGATAATCAGCAACAATTTCATTTTTTCTGATGGTTACGGAAAGTCGAGTGGCATTCGGATATCGGGTGCCGGCCACCAGGTGACCAATAACTACATTGAAGGTTGCACATTCTCGGGGCATAGTTTTCATGGTGGTATTGTGTTGGCCAGAACCGATGGCAGCCAGGACACCAGTGGCTATCAGCAAGTAGATAATGTACTGATTGCACACAATACCCTGGTGGACTGTGTGGATAGCATAAGGTTGGACGGAGGCAGAAGTTCTAGCTCTACACTACCTCGTAACGTGTCGATAATTAACAATGTGGTTGTGGATGCCCGGGGCCCGATATTTGTTGGTGATATACCGCCGACCACCACGTTTCGCGGCAATTATTTTGGTGGTGACTCGTTGGGGTTGGGGTCAACTCCGGATGGTGTGATTTACGGTGATCCGTCTTTTACCATGTCGAACGACGGGCTGTACCGTCCGTCGGCGAACAGCCCGGTAGTGGGCGGGGGGATTTCGGACTACGGCAACTTCCCTTCTGTGACCATCGACATGGACGGGCAGGGACGGATCAATCCAGACTCCGGTGCTGATGAGGTTAGTCGTGATGAAGTCACTATGAGGCCGCTTACGGCAACTGACGTTGGACCGCTGAACTACCGGCCTTAAGACTGCACCTGAATGGGAAAAACGCTCTGCTCCCGCCTCGAACGATGCCAGGCTTCGTTCCGGGGTCAGGAGAGCGGTGTTTTCGATGGGCTCGTGTTGGCTGTCCTGCGGAGTCATCACACAATCTGTGTGATGACTCCGCCCCGACAGCATCGTTAGTAAAAAAATCAGGAATGTTCGATTGCAAGGGCCTGCATCTTCATCTCTCAAATAGCCGCGTATCTCGAGTAGAGTTAGTCGTCGTCAACTCTCAGGCCGATCATTCTCATCAGTGCCAGACCGTTGCTCTTTTGAATGATCCCCGGCCGAACTTTGTAGTCGAAGCGAATCTCATTGTCTAGAAAGTGGTCTTCGAAATGAACGTTAGTGCCCTTGCCACCGAGTGAATCAACCAGTTGAGTTAGCGCCAGATCATGGGTGGTAACCAGTCCAACAGCGTTATGTTCCAGCAACTGATGAATGACGCCTTTCGCCCCTATGAGTCGATCATGTGAATTTGTGCCCTGGAGAATTTCGTCCAGTAGAAACAATACCGGGGTACGCGTTTCCGCCAGGTCAACGACGCATTTTATTCTGGATATAACTGCATAAAACAGCGATGCACCATCTTTAAGAGAGTCCTGGGCACGCATCGCACAGCCGATGGTGAAACTTGAAAGCTCCAGGTGCTTTGCCTGCACCGGTGCACCGCAGGATGCCATCACCGCAGCAATGCCAATAGAGCGGAGTAATGTGCTTTTGCCGGACATGTTTGATCCGCTAACCATCACAAGCTGTTGTCGGGCGCTTAGATGGATGTCATTGGGTACTCTTTGTGCGGCTGGAATCAATGGATGCGACAGTGCCGTTGCAGTGAAGACGGGTTCGGTTGTTGTTGATACTACCGGGTAGGTGTTTTGCGGGTGCTCGAACCCGTAGGTGGCAAGTGAGGTCAGGGCTTCAATCTGGCCGATGCTATCCAGTACATGCTCTAAATGCGGCCCTGTGTGATTGCGCCACTGGTTGAGCGTGAAGGCTAGCTGGATTGGAACTCCGAACAACAGCGCAAATGGCATCAGGAGTTGGTTTTTAAAGCACTGGTGTAGTTTTTCAAGCAAGCTATAGAGTTTGCCTACCTGAAGCGATGCGCTTGATTGATTAAACTGCAATTCATCAATCCGCTGTTTAAGTAAGGCTGACTTGAACTGCTTGTTTTCTATT
Organism: uncultured Granulosicoccaceae bacterium; assembly: GCA_938003855.1. Taxonomy (GTDB): domain Bacteria; phylum Pseudomonadota; class Gammaproteobacteria; order Granulosicoccales; family Granulosicoccaceae. Next base: position 2,134 of record CALKXD010000022.1, read on the forward strand.
GCAGTCAGCACACGGGTGAGGTTGGCCAGTGTCCTGTTGACGGAGTCCGCTTGTCTGGTCATTTTTTTTATCGGGCCAATGCAGGAGAGATAGAGCGGTATCTCCAGTGTTATGATCAACAACAAAGGCCAGCGACCAAAGCCAAGTGCCCAGGCCCCGAGCGCGAATAGCGCCAGCACACCAAGAATTGCCGCAACAATCCGTTGCCATTGTTGCAGGGGGTAGTCTTCGGCAACCCATTGCAGGATGTCCTTTTTGCAGAACTCGTTGTCAGAGGCTACGTCCAGCAGTGCCAGTTCTTCGCGAAACTCCAGATGATTAGTGAGTTCTCTTACCGCGTTTTGTCTTAGCGCTATGGTTTCAGGGTCTGCCTTGTGCGTGAGCCATAGTGCCAGGGTATCTTCGCCAAGCCGTGTACGTGTACAGGATAAATACTCGAATAGTGAATCTGTGCCGAAGATATCCAGGTCAGAGGTGTAGGGGTGGGCTGAATCAATGTAGCGTGTGCCTGATTGTCCTTCTCCGTTCTGGTCTCCGGTTATGTGGTCGATTCTGTTGGAGTAGAAGTCCTGTGCCCGCTGAGCCTTCTGCAGTCTTGCGTTAACGCGTGCATGCTGCCACACCAGTAGTCCAAATAGAGTGACCGGTATCAGTAACCACTCGACGGCCATACTGGTCTTGAACAGTGATAGCCAGATGACGGCAGCCAGCAGCAGAAAAACCAGCCCCCGGGCGCTGGCTAATCGCGACGACGCCCGTTGGGTCTGTGTGAGTTCGGCTTCAAACTGCACACGCTTCGCCTGGTATATTTCTATGGGGTCTGCGGTGCTTTTTTCTATTTTGGACATAAAGTGATGCTGGTTGAACGAGTGGGGGGCTACACAGAGAAAAAGCCAGTGCCTGGCAGTTGCCGTGCATTAAGTGGTGATGATGTGACTGTACGGATTTATCGTGTAGACCACGCCACAGCATTCCCCGGCAGCACAGGCTGCGGATAATCATACTGTGTTAAGAGGTGCGCCGTACTGCGACTTGATGGCATGGAGTGCTTGCCGCCATACGTTGTGCCCCCGGGGCAGTTGCTGGCCGCTTGTGTTTTGGCGTCAGGGCATCTGGTGGCCCCTTAGGAACTGTGCCACAGCGCCTGAGGAGATGGCGTTATCTACCTTTGCTCCGGTCTCCCCTCGATTCCCGGAACGGGTCTGATTGACGGCGTTCTTAACAATCGCGCCGCCGCCCCGGGTCCGATCCAAACTCAATGCGCCTGGTGTCTTCGCAATTGCAGGGCGAAATTTACCTGGCATAATACTTTGCAATGCATAGTATTATGTGTAAACTAAACGCATGGATAAATCAACGACTTATCAGAAGTGGCTCGCGCAATCGCGGAAAGGGTTTCTCGAATTGTGTGTGCTTTCGATTTTGCACCGGAAGGGGACTTCGTATGGCCTGGAGGTATTGCAAACCTTTGAGCAGGTGGGGTTGCCGATTAATGAAGGCACGTTGTACCCCTTGCTCAATCGTATGTTCAAAAACGGATGGCTGACATCGGAATGGGTAACGCCATCTGACGGCGGTCATCCCCGGCGGCATTATCAACTCAGCGATGTGGGTACCGAGTTGTTACCGCAGATGCTGGATACCTATCGAAGTAATCAAAAATCTCTTGCTCAGCTAATGGATATAAAATGAACAACAACCAATACATAGCATCGCTTAAGAAGGCTCTGTCCGGTTTGGACAAAAACTCAAGACAAGATATTGTTCAAGAGATACAGAGCCATGCCAAGGAATCCGGTGACACATTGTGGGAGCGATTTGGTGCACCTGACGAGTTAGCCCAGCAGTACCTGGAAGGTGAAATTGTCGCAAAGCCCCTTGGGTCAAAAATCTGGGGCATCAGTAAAAAACTGTTTATAGCAATTGGTATGGCTGTCGTCGCATTTATTGTTATCGGCATGCTGTTTTTCTGGTGGTTGAGGCTCGATGCCTTTAATTATGCCGACGAAAATGCAGCGCAACTCTCCGATGAAGACACCGAATGGACCACAACAGAGTGGTCAGACAACCTGGAAATTAAACTTGATCAAGTGTCGATGGTTTTTTACTGGCATGATGAAATGAGCGTGCGTCATAGTTGTAAGAGTAAGCTCCCCATGCAAATTGAAGGTGCCGCCATGGCGTTCAGCCGGGCCAAATGCCTGGTGTATCTGCCGAAGGTGCCGACTGCGATTAAAGCCAATCAATCTCAATTGGTATTAGTCCGCCCGCAGCACAGTTTAGATATAGAACTCAGGCAAGCTGAGCTTAAGATGGTCGAAAACGGAATGTCTTATCGCTACACCATTGATCCGTCCCGAACAAGCATTGGTGATCTGTCTTCCGTTGCGGATGCTGCGATAGAAATTCGGATAAAATCCTTAGAAGCATCTATATCAGAGTATAGCTACTAACCGCTGGTATTGATTGCCAGGGGCCGGTGGGTGATAGTGCCCACCGGTTATTTATCTGTAGATTGCAGGCACGTGGTAAGGCGGGAGAAACTGATCTGCTCTCTCGCGTCTAGAGCTGATGCGAGTGCCGGTGGAATAATTACGACTCGGGTCGGGTCACTGATGCATCGGATTGAATCTGCAGAAACACAGGGGATTCTGTAGAGGTTTTTTCTCGCGGTACTGTTTACATCAAATTGCGCCCTGCATCGGAGGGTTCTCAAAAGTGACGATGTTCATTGGGTGCTGAAGCCCTCTGCAGCAACACGCATTGTTTTCCAGCCTCCGCAGCCAGACGCGCTTTGAGACGATCGAATTCCTGTTGTCTGTTTTGTGCACTGGATAGAAGCTACCCCCTAACAGCGCACGCCGTTTTGTCGAAATTAGTGAGTGCATCTTGTTGTATTCGGGCGGTCAGGATAATAAAAGCAGTCTGTGGTTGTCTCACTCAGCGGGCGTACAGAGGGTACTACGACAACCGGAAATCGACCGTGTTGACATGTGGTCGCTGAGTTTGTGGCCAACACCCACGCCGAAAAGAGGCTGCTGATGCCGGCGATTCTCAATCAAGGCTGGTCCGGTATTCAGGGCGTATTGCAGGTATCTGCTCATGCGACTTCAGCGTGCTGATGAACTCGTACTTCTGCTTAGTACCTTCCTCCCTCTCGCATAACACTGTTGCGCGTTGGCCTGCGATTGTTCTGACGATCTTATCACTCAGGGCCAGGCGCTGTATTACTTGCAACTTGCAATTCGAAAGTAAAATGACTAGTGTCGGGCGCTGGAGATTATCTGTGGCTAGAAATGGTCGGCGATCTGATTGTCCAATCCATTGCGCGCTCAATGTGCCGGGTGATCGATGGGCACTGGTGATTGTTCGCGACCTTCTTTTTTCATCACGCGCCACTTTTAGCCAGCTGCTTAATTCACCGGAGAAGGCCGCCACCAATACGCTGGCCATTCGTCCGGCCAGTCTTGAGGCAGCAGGCATTGTTGAGCAATTGCCTGGCGATAAACGCTACCTGTTGACTGAAAAAGGCCTGGATCTGACGCCAGTGCTGATAGAGCTGGTGTTGTGGAGTTCAGGACATGATCAGACCGTCGCTGATCTGGCTGCAGACCTTGAGCCGTATCTTGATCAGCCTCAACAGTTTATTGAGCAAATAAAAACGGCAGCCCGACAAAGACGGTTGAACGTCTGTGTATTCGACCATCCGGCAGCCCTTATTTTAATACTACCCTTATAACAAGGCCCCGCTTGCAATGATAAAACTGAACGTCAATGATGTAGAGCATTCGCTGGACATCGAGCCCGATATGCCGCTGCTATGGGCACTGCGCGAGGAAACCGCTCTGCGCGGAACCAAGTTTGGCTGCGGCCTTGGCTTGTGTGGCGCCTGCACTGTGCATATCGACGGTGCTCCGGTTCGATCCTGCTCCTATCCGGTCAGTGCCGCGGTTGGCAAGCAGATCAAAACCATCGAATCTATCGGCACTGCAGACGCACCCCACGCAGTGCAGCAAGCCTGGATAGAGCATCAGGTCCCCCAATGTGGTTATTGTCAGTCGGGTATGCAGATGGCCGCGGTGGCGTTGTTAAACAGCAATCCACAACCCACCGACGAAGACATCGACGCGGCGATGACCAATCTATGTCGTTGCGGAACCTACGACCGGATTCGTGCGGCCATTAAGTCTGCTGCAAAGGAGAAGGTGTAATGGGTCTGACCAGACGGCTGTTTATGATTACCGGTGCCACTGTCGGTGGTGGTTTGCTACTCGGTGTCGGCGGAATCGGTGCCCACCTGTTAACGCATAATCGTGTAGGAGTTCAGCGCGATGGCCATGATGCAGAAGGGTCGACGCATGTAAACCTGTGGATGCGAATAACCTCAGACAATAAAATTATAGTGGTGAATCCGCATACTGATATGGGGCAGGGCAGCGCCACCGGTCTGATGCAAATTGTAGCGGACGAACTGGACGCGGACTGGTCGCAGATGCAGGTTGAGCAGGCGCCGGCTGATCCGGCCTATTCCAACGGAAAGGTCTTCGAAGGCTTTGTGCGTGAGATGATGACACCGCCGGACTGGGCCAATACTTTACTGGAAAATGGCTTCTATCGCATGGGCGATTTAATGAAAGCACAAATGACCGGTGGTAGCTCTGCGGTGCGTTTTACCGGATGGGATGCAATGCGAAGTGCTGCGGCGGCAACGCGCCAGATGCTGGTGAGTGCTGCAGCAGAGCAATTAGCAGTGCCGGCCGATTCTCTGACAACAGAGGCCGGTAGGGTAGTGCATGCAGAGAGCGGTCAGTCGATCACTTATGGCGAGCTTGCGGCGGCTGCGGCAAACATGGAAAGCCCCGATGATATTCAGCTCAAATCGCCGGCAGACTATCGTTTTGTCGGCCAGCCGGTTGATCGGGTAGATGTGCCCGCCAAGGTAATAGCCAATGCTGATTATGGTATTGATGCAGAAGTGCCAGGCATGCAATACGCAGCCGTTGTTACCAGTGGTGTGTTTGGTGCGCAGGTAGAGTCCATTGACAATATTGATGACGTAAAAGCCAATCGCGGTGTCAGTGATGTATTAATTGTGCCCGATGGCATTGCCGTTGTCGCCGACAATCCATGGCGTGCAGAAAAAGCCGTGCGTACCGCCGAATTTACCCGTGAAAAACATGCGAACGATACGTTAAGTACTGAGTCACTGATTACCGGGCAACGCGCAGCACTTGCCGGTGAATTAGTCAGTGGTATGAGCACGGGTGAACCACAGGCAATTGAAACAAGCCTGACGGCTGAGTATCTGGTGCCTTATCTGGCACACGCAAGCCTCGAACCAATGAACGCGACCGTATGGCAGCAGGACGGCAAGTTGCATATTGTGGCAGGTGTGCAAAACCCGTTGATGGCAAAAGCGCACGCTGCAAAGGAAGCCGGGGTTGATCTCGATAATGTGGTTTTTCATGCTCGCCAGATGGGCGGGGGTTTTGGTCGCCGTGTGGCTTTTAGTATGTCGGGCGACGAGCCACTCAGCTGGCTGGTGCAGGCAGTACGTATAGCGCTTGATACCGGCAAGCCGGTCAAAACTACCTGGTCACGCGAAACCGACACCCGCAGTGATGTCTATCGCCCGATGGTCATGGCGCAGTTTGAAGGCGCGTTGGCTGACGATGGTAAGCCTGCACTGTGGCGCTCGCGCAGCTATGGCAAAGAGATGAATGTAGCGGCGGTAGCGCCGCCCTACACTATCAATAATATTGATGTCAGCTTTGCCGACCGGGGACACGCGGTGCCGGTCGGGTTCTGGCGCAGTGTTGAGCACTCACAACACGGCTTTTTTGTCGAGAGCTTTATCGATGAGCTGGCTGCAGCAGCGGGCGCTGATCCGCTTGAGTATCGCCTGAATCTGGTCGAAGACAATACCCCTGCCGCCAGGGTGCTGGCCAAAGTCGCGGAGATGTCAGGTTGGCGTGCTGATGCTGATCAGCAAGGCCGGGCAATGGGAGTGGCTATGGTGCATAGCTTTGGATCTACAGTGGCGCAAGTTGTCGAGGCTTCAATAACACCAACGGGCCCAAAGGCACACCGTGTGTGGTGTGCTGTCGACTGTGGCGTTGCTGTTAACCCGCAAGCCATAGAGGCGCAGGTACAGGGTTCGGTTAACTTTGCCTTATCAGCGGCCTTATACGGCAAGTGCGATATTGCGAATGGCGGTGTTGTGCAAAGTAACTTCCATGATTACCGGATAGTCGGTATCGCTGATGCGCCAGCCATAGAAGTAGAGATGCTTGCATCCGACAGTCCCGTTGGCGGCGTGGGTGAAATTGGCGTACCGCCATTCGCACCGGCATTCTGCAATGCTCTTGCGGTAATAGATGGAGCACGGCGAAGAACCTTGCCGTTGTTGTAGTCAGCGGGTGTTCTAAGATAGTGGTGTCAGGATTGCTCCGGTCATCGGGCGGATGACCGGATACTATCCACCGGGTTTAGTGTTCTTTACGGATTGCAGCGGTTGATCTGTGCCGGCGCATATTCTGTTGAGGAAATAGTAGATGGTAAACTGAGTGCCTGTGACGGGCGGCGGGGTCTGATTTCATCAGAGCTCCCTGGGGGACTGCAACCCCACGGCTTTTGACGGCTGGAAAACGTCTTCATTTGCTATTTTCCTTACGTTAGCGCCACGATCAGATGATTCAATTTCCCGTGCAGGGTGTTGATAAAGGAAAAAACGGTCACGTTCAGGCGAATGCCCGGTCACGTTGCGCCGGAATACGCAGCTGATGAGCAGCACTTATAAATATACATCTGATCGGCATTCGTGGAGACTTGCAAGTGCCTTTGCCGCCACACCTTTGATGCTTTATCGGTCACCCTGCCGGACTTAGATTCGCAAATAGCGCAGTTGCTTAAACCGGAGTGAGTAATATCAGCGTTGAATTCAATCCCCGGCTATAGCGATAATAGTTGGCGTCGCGTATCTGCTATTGCGCAGCTTGCAGAAATATATGAACCGGATTTGCAGGTGTGCAGCTGGCAATGCAGTGTCGATGATAACCTGACCTCCTACCTGACTGGCGCAACTGGACACGGCAAGCTGCAGAAGGGGGAGATCTTGAAGTCGGGTGATAGAGCTCAACTTGCCGATCTTCCAACGGGAGAAGGGGGCTAGCGACTGCGTGACGACGTAGCCGGGTTGATAGAGATTCTATGCGAGCTCGTCGATTGCCCGGGAGTCGGTCTTCGATACGCCAGTTTGGAAGCTGCTATGTGCCCGCGCTGGCATATTGATCAGGTGCCGATACGGATGCTCTGCACGTACACCGGGCCGGGTACTGAGTGGTTGGAAAATCAGGGTGTAGATAAGACAAGGTTGTCTGAACCGACAATTGTAAATGGCCCACACCAGTGCGCCACAAGCGGTGAAGTTGTGCTGTTGAAGGGCGCACTTTGGCCAGGTCACGAAAGCTTCGGCGCGTTTCATCGTTCACCCACGATGGCGTCCGGCGGTAAACGGCGTATGTTGTTATCGCTCGATCCGCTATGGCCTGCCTGAGCACTATTAGTCCGGAATTACTGTGACGTTGTATTTATCAAAACACACGCCAGATCACCAAAGTGGGTACGCAAACCAAAATGAACAGCCAATTAAGTAGGCATCATAAACTGCCGGTTACGCTGTTGTCTGGTTTCCTGGGAGCAGGCAAGACCACGTTGTTGAATCACATACTGAGCAATCGTGACGGACGGAAAGTGGCTGTGATTGTCAACGATATGTCTGAGATCAACATTGACGCGGCGTTGGTAAATCGTGAAGTTGAGTTTAACCGTGCCGAAGAAAAGCGGGTTGAAATGAGCAATGGGTGCATCTGCTGTACATTGCGTGAAGATCTGCTGGTGGAGGTCAATCGTCTGGCCAGAGAGAAGCGCTTTGATTATCTGGTAATCGAGTCAACCGGTATATCTGAGCCATTGCCGGTCGCTGAAACTTTCACATTCCAGGATGAAGACGGTTCCAGTTTGTCAGATGTTGCCCAGCTAGATACGATGGTGACGATAGTGGATGCGGTGAATTTCAGCATTGATCTGAATGACGCTGATAGTTTGCAATCGAGAGGTGAATCTCTTGGTGAAGAGGACGATCGAACCTTATCGGATCTGCTGGTCGATCAAGTCGAATTCGCAGACGTTATCATTATTAATAAAACTGACCTGGTCACGAGTACGGAGCGCGATCGGCTGGACCATGCGCTGCGCCAACTCAATCGCGACGCCGACATAATATATTCAAGCTTCAGTGAAGTGTCTCTGGACAAGGTTTTAAATACGGGTCGATTCGATTTCGTGCGCGCAGCAAGATCACCGGGTTGGCTGGCTGAACTACGCGCTGAACACACCCCTGAAACCGGGGAATTTGGTATCAGTCGCTTTGTGTATCGTGCCCGTCGACCGTTTCATCCAGCCCGTTTTGCAAACACTATAAAAAGCGATTGGCACGGCAATGTGTTGCGTTCGAAAGGATTCTTCCGGTTGGCATCGCGCCCCGAGGCGGCCGGGGAGTGGTCGCAGGCTGGCGGCATCGTGCGCCATGGTCCTGCTGGCATCTGGTGGGCTGATGCCCCGCGTGAGCATTGGCCGCAGGGCGCTGATGAGCGTGCCCACATCGAGGCTGAGTTCGTTGGTGAGTTTGCAGACCGGCGTCAGGAGATCGTGTTTATTGGCCAGAACCTTGAGCCGAAGAAAACATGTCAGGTTCTGGATAGTTGCCTGCTTAGTGATGACGAAATAGCGATAGGTAAAGAGGGCTGGAAGCGTTTCGATGATCCGTTCCCGAAGTGGTTCGCTGGTGATGAGGAAGAGTAAGGGATCAGATGAGCGGCCCCCTTGGGGATTGCAAGGGGTTGGGGTAATTCGCAACCCAAACCTGGACCGGCCAGATAAAAATCATACTAAGGCATGCTTGTTAGTATGATGTTATGCACACTGGTAGCATTGATCTTGTAGTCAGCTGTAGAAGTGACTTCCTATGCCAGTCTCTTTTATCGCGGAGTATCTCGATGTGGTAAATATCCAGAACCTG
>CALKXD010000023.1 GCA_938003855.1 uncultured Granulosicoccaceae bacterium
ATACTACCGGGCACTATGGAAGTATTAAGGGGTTTATGCAACTTAAATAAAAATTCTTTTTGAAATCTGCAAAGTTATTTTTTTTTGTGAGTTAAAATTGCGAGCCTTGCGTTGGATATTTTGGTATGTACCATCGCTCAACAGTTTGCTTTGGATCCTCAGGTCTCACGCGCTGGTGCCTATCCAGAAACAGGGTGTCGCGAGGATCATTCAGGTGCGTGAGATCTTGCCTGCCACAGATAGGCGCTTAGTTGTTTTTAAGTAACTAGCTGCGGTCGGCAAAAGAGTGCGTGCCTGAGTGGTACGCAGTAGCGCTTGTCTCTGGATGGGCACTAGCTGGTACGCAACACGCACAATTCGCAAGTCAATGGCTGCGTCAAGTTGAAATGTTGTGACGGTAGGCCTGTTTGCGGCAGCCGTTCGGGCAGGGTAGATTGTGTGATTATGGTGTATCAGGGGGGGAGACTTGTCTTTGTGCTGTGCCGCCTGTCGCGGTTGTGCGCCGCCCGGTAGTCAGCATTGCTTTAAGGCGGCTGTAGTTGCGCGGTGGGATTCGTCAATGGCTATCGCAAGTTTCTGCCATCAAAGAAAACCCGATAGTCTGTTAATAGGAAGATCGGATCAGTCTGCTCCAGGGTTCAGGGGGATTTTCCGTAAGACAAATAACCCGAAGTAGTCTGGCGGCAACTGCTACAGTGGGGCAATCCTCTAGTCTGCCGGCATTTTTGCACAGCAGCTGATATAACTGAATTGAACAAACACATGGCTCTAGTCTGCGCGAATTTATCCTCTGACAACATCGCCGATTTTACCGACCCGATAACTGCCCACCTGGCCACTGCCTGTCGACTCTACGAAGCCGAATACGGGGAATTTCCAACCATCGAAAAATTAGCCCGGCTTAATCTGACGGGTTTAATGAACGGTATGCTGGCACAGGGTGAGCGCCAATCCAAACCCTTTTGTCGTGATCTTGTGCTGTTGCCGGGTTCTGTGCTCTTATTCGAGTTTGAAGGTGAGGCGGTACACTCCAGCGTGGTAAAACGCTGTGACGTACTGGTGGGATACGATCAAACAACCGTTTTCCGGAGCAGAGGGGTGGTGCATGGGTATTCAGCCCACAACACCAGCGAACTGTTATGGGACAGGGTCGGCCGAACTGTGTCGACTGGCATCACCCACAGTGCATCGGGAGAGCCAGTCACCCGTGACAGATACGCGCAGCTTTTCCTTGTGCGGGAAGCAGACGCACGTGTGTTTTTTCGGGCGGCACTGGCCGCCAATGACGAGCATGATGGTTGACACCGTGAGTCTTGCTTGACGCAGCGGGCTGGTCCGGGGTTGCCTGGAGTGCCGTAACTCAGAAATGAGTTAGCACCGACAGGGTGCGTTCGCAGTAGTAGAGGCTCTGCCGCGCAGACGCCTATTCAGTAAGTCGGCGCCATGGGTTGAGGCTTGCTAAACTATAGCAAGAGTGCATCGCGGGTTTGATTGCTTAGAGCAATAGCGAGCGGTTCTTGCAGAGCTGTTCGCCTGTTGGCTCGAGGTCTGCAGCAGGTCGGCCCGCGCGCCTGTTCCAGGCGACTGATCGTTCCAGCCATCACCTGCATGCTTATATTCAAATGGCCACAAGCGGCGCCTGAGGTGTCGTTGACACTCTATTCGGCCATATGATCGAGTACGCGATTTGGTCGGGTCTTAAGGTCGCAACACCTATACTGCGCCACTGATTCACCGGCCGTGCCATTGCTATAGATACCGTGTAACGGACTTTCGCACAGGATCTGCAGTTCCTGTTTCAGCAGTCCCCAATCTATCTGGTTTGATTTTGTCACTGGCAGTAGCACGGCACCCCAGATGCCTTTTGGAAAGTATCTGCTGCCGGTGCCGGCTGAATGTTTCATTTGCCGGGCTAGATTTTATTGGTCGACAGTAACCGCTGATCGAGTCGGGCTTGATAGGCGTTTTTTGCTGCGATGTCTTCTCTGGCGCGTTTCGCATAGTAGATGAACCCCAGCGCACGGCGTGGACGATGGGCTGATTTGTTTGCCTGGGCATAGTGTATGGTTCTGGCATGGTGCATCAGAAATGTGCCCGCCGGTCCCGGAAAGCTGACAGCATTGTTGATATCTTCGTCGTTACCGAAGTCGGTTATACCCTGTGAGAACCCAAGCACGCCGGTTGCACCATGAGGACGCAATGTCGTGGCGCGCTGTGATCCGCGTACATAGTGGACGCAGCCGTTTTCTTCATCCACTGCATCGAGGGCCAGCCAGCCCGTAACTGCCTCGCAGGGGTCAAGGTGAAAGTAGTAGCCATCCTGATGGGCGGGTGTTGCGGCGTTGTTTTGAGGGGCCTTGTTAAAATACTGCATGTTGATGCGCTCTACGTCGTCCTGCAGCAGGGTTTCAGCGATTTTGCGAATAATGCTATTAGACATAAAGTCTGCAAACCATGGGTCACAGTCGAATAATTTTTGCACTTGCTTTAGCGAGCCGGGATCGTTGCGATCTTCGTAGTACACCCGGCTTGTTGGCATACCGGGCACCACGTCGCGTATGAATCGTTGGGAAAGCACTTTTTGATTTCCGGATCGTCTGCATCGGCGTAGGGTGAGCTCAGTAGCACGCAGCGGATATTTTCGATAACAGACATTGGCTGGAGACTTCCTCAGTGGAAATTTACATAGCGTGGGTCGGTGGATGTGTGCTAACCGGTGCAGTGAAGACAACCGTTTTAAGGTGTCGCCAACAGCGTTCCCGCAGGTCCGGTTGTTTTCAATGATCCCCGTGCTCAGATGTTTTTTAGTGTACCGGTTCAGTTCTGCCGGCCCGCAGTATTGCAGCCGTTTGCAGGTATCAGGTCTGGCGGGTCAATCAGGCGGTTGCTTTTGGCAAATGAGTAGATAAAGTTCAACAGATAACGGCACCGGTGTTGGTAGCCGGTCAATAGCCGAGGTTCCGGTAAATAACCTTTCACGCCAGGCTGGCCTCGTAGGTATACTGTGCAACCGCGCAATTGTCAGACACTGTGCAAGCGGCACGGTGATTTACCGTTTCAGTAATTAGATGGGGTTATGGTTCGAATATTTCTGGTTGTATCGGGATTGATATTTTTCAGTGGCGCTGCGGGTGCCGGCACAGAACGGGAGCGATGGTTCAGTTTCAGTTTTGATAACGACATCTTTGCCGGTACCGATGGTGGCTATACCAACGGTCTGTATCTCAGTTGGTACGATCTGCCCGACGGCGGCCATCACTCTGCCCGCAATGTACCCTGGTATTATCGTTTGCAAACGGCCTTGACCGGCGCTGACTCCAGTGGTGAATCAGTCCTGACCCATAACATCGGGCAAACCATGATTACCCCGGCTGACATACAGCAGGTGCCGCCTGATCCCGAAGACATTCCCTATTCCGGGGTATTGTTCTGGCAGGGTAGCGTTTTGTTCGGCCGTGGTGAAGTGACCGATTTTTCAACGCTTTTTCTGGGGGTTCTCGGGCCGGCGTCACTGGCGGAGCAGTCTCAGAAACTGGTGCACAGGGCAACCGGATCTGATCAGCCTCAGGGGTGGGGTTACCAGTTACACAACGAGCCATTGATAGCGATTCGGTACGGGCGTTTCTGGCAAAACCTGCATTTTGACGGCAACGTCGAATATGATGTCGTGACCGGTGCGCAGGCCGGCTTTGGAAATTTCCTTTCCTCAGTTGAAACCGGTGCCTATTTCAGAGTGGGGTCAAAACTCGATACCTCATACAGCCTGCTGGCCCTATCATCCGGGCGCGAGATCAATCCGACCGCGCACTCGGGCGGATGGTTCGCCTATGTCGGTGGTAGCGTTCAATATGTATTGAACAGTGTTTTCTCAGATGGCAATACGTTTCGCGACAGTCCTTCCGTAGCGCTTGATCGCCGGGTGAATTCTGCCACTATAGGGGTGGCACTTTCGAGCAAGTACTGGGGCGGGTCTTTCAGCTTCACTAATCAGGGGGGAGTCGGCTCTGGCAGTAATGGCAGGCAAAAATATGGCTCCGTCACGGTTGTTCGTCGGTTGCAGTAATATGCTGGTCGGTGCTGGCGGTGTGCGTCTGTTAAGAGCCGATAGTCTAAACACTGTAGGTCTCCGTCAAGCCGGTGATACGGCAGACAGTGTTCACTGCAGAACGTGAATACAGCAGCCGCCAGCGAGATTGCCGGTTAACGATTAATCACTTGCTTTTTTCAGGCACACCCGAGGGTATTTAGATGAGATCAGGACAAAGGCCGCTATGGTCTGGTTGTGCTCTGTTAATTGTACTGGCGCTGCTTCTGGCCGGTAACAGTTTTGCGCAGTCGGTGATGATTCCGTCTGCACCAGACACCGCCGGGCCAGTTGTTCTGACTGACCCGCAGAGCAAAGAGGACGTTCGAGCGCTGGTCGCGCAACTCAGCGATGACGCCGTCAGAGCACTGCTGATCGAACGACTGGATGCTGTTGCCGATAAGCAGCAATTGGCAGACAAGCCGGGCGGCGGGTTTGTCTCGGTAACCACAGCGCGATTCGCAATGTACTTTGCCTCTCTTCGCGACACCATGCTGCACGTGCATGAGATTCCTTCTATTGCGGGGAAAATATCAACCGCCTTAGCTGATTCGGTTACTCAGTCGTTCGGTTCGCTGCTGATGATCGTGCTGATGGCGACTGCAATCGGTGTTGTCGCAGAGAGACTGGTGGCGACCTACCTGAGGGCGCGCAAGCTTGAATTAATTGCCGCCACTGCGACAACACTATCGGGCATTCTGAAAATACTCTATACCAGACTGGCTTACGATATCGCTGGTGTGCTCGCTTTCAGTATTGCCAGCAATATGGTGCTGGGTCATTACTTTGCAACAGGTGGCATCACGCAGTTTCTGGTCGCTATTGTGCCTGCCACCGTGGTAGGCGGGTGGATGGCCTATGTGTTGTGTCGTTTTTTCTTCGCGCCGCGCAGACCGGATCTGCGCATCTGCAAAACCAGTGATGATAAAGCGCTTAAAATTACCATCAGCTTCTCACTGTTAGCGGGATACATTGTATTGACGCACAATGTGTTTTATCTGTTTGTTGCCATCGGTGAGCAATATTACGGTGGCTTTGATTACATGAAGTACCTGGGTTTCTGGATG
>CALKXD010000024.1 GCA_938003855.1 uncultured Granulosicoccaceae bacterium
GCTCTCTTTTGGGTTGTAATTTTGTCGCTTTACGTTTGGACTTTTCCTCTTTCTCAACTTCTGTCTTGGCTTGCAGCTCTTTCTTCAATGCTGCAATAGCTTGCTCAAGTTCAGTCTCGTCAAACAACCTCATCTGAGTATCGTCAAGCTTCTCACTGCTGCGACCAAATCGTTTCGCCAACAACAGCGCCAGACGCTTTTCCAGATCAGCAATCCGCTCATCACGTTTTGCTAACTGAGGTCGGTGATATCCCCGCCTTCAAGAAGATAATTCAACTCACGCACACTCATTGGCACCGTCAATAATGCCTGTCCCTGGCCTGATAACTGGCCTTTAACCTGGCGTTTTGTAGGCAGCCGGCCTCCCCCCTAATACCGAACGATAAATACGTTATTATACCGCCTGAACCGAGAATACCGAATTATGGCCACTGACCCACTGCTGCAACCGTTTACGCTCAAGCATTTGACACTAAAGAACCGTATCATGACCACCAGTCACGAACCGGCTTACCCTGTCGATGGCATGCCCACCGATCGTTATCGCGCCTATCATGAGGAGCGTGCCAAAGCCGGTATTGCACTGGCGATGACGGCGGGTTCTGCCGCAGTATCGCGAGACAGTCCACCGGTGTTCAACAACGTCCTTGCCTACAAAGATGAAGTTGTCCCCTGGATAAGAAACCTGACGGACAGCTGCCACGAACACGGTTGTGCGGTCATGATTCAGTTAACACATCTGGGCCGTCGAACGACGTGGAACAAAGGCGACTGGCTGCCTTCAGTGTCATCTTCCAAACATCGCGAACCGGCGCACCGCGCGTTTCCAAAGTTGATTGAAGACTGGGATATCGAACGAATTATCAACGACTTCGCAGACGCGACTGAGCGTATGCAGGCGGGCGGCATGGATGGAATCGAGCTGCAGGTTTACGGTCATCTGCTCGATCAGTTCTGGTCTCCGCTCAGTAACGATTTATCTGGCCCGTATGGCGCGGACACGCTGGAAAACCGCATGCGATTTCCACTCGATGTACTTGCGGCAATTCGCAAACGCGTTGGCAATGACTTTATTGTCGGTTTCCGCTACACCGCCGACGAGGCACAAAAAGGTGGCATCACTGCAGCAGAAGGTATTGAAATATCGAAACGCCTGAAAGCAACGGGTCAAATCGACTTTCTAAATGTTGTTCGCGGGCGAATCCATACCGACCCCGCGATGACCGATCTCATCCCCGTACAGGGCATGAAGAGCGCGCCTCATCTCGACTTTGCAGGTGAGGTTAGAAAGGCGACCGGTATGCCGGTGTTTCACGCGTCACGCATACCCGATGTGGCAACTGCCCGACATGCCATTCGTGAAGGCTTGCTCGATATGGTCGGCATGACCCGTGCCCATATTGCAGACCCGCACATTGTGCAAAAAATCACCGAAAGTCGTGAGCACGATATCCGACCCTGTGTTGGCGCCACTTATTGTCTCGATCGAATCTACCAGGCCGGCGAAGCACTGTGCATCCACAATGCAGCGACTGGCCGTGAATTGACCATGCCGCATGTCGCACCCGTCAGCACCAGTAAAAAGAACATTATTGTTGTCGGTGCCGGGCCAGCCGGACTCGAGGCCGCAAGGGTGGCATCAGAGCGTGGACACAAGGTAACCGTTTTTGAAGCCGCAACCGACGCCGGCGGTCAGATCAGGCTCTGTGCACAATCACCACGCCGCCGCGAAATGATTTCAATCATCGACTGGCGACTCGCCCAGTGTGAGAGTCGCGGTGTAAGCATCCGCTATAACACCTTTGCCGGGGTGGAGGACATCACGGCACTGAAGCCGGATGTCGTGATCGTTGCCACAGGTGGCTTGCCGAACACAGAGTTGTTCGAATCAAAAGAGGGCGAGCAACGCCACGTTGTCACCTCCTGGGATATCATCTCAGGTGACGTGAAACCGGCCGAGCGCGTATTGATTTACGACGAGAGCGGAGACCACCCGGGTCTGCAGGCCGCCGAGGTTGCCGCCTCCGCAGGATCAAACGTAGAGATAATGACGCCTGATCGCACTTTCGCGCCAGACATCATGGCTATGAATCTGGTGCCTTATATGCGATCACTTCAGGACAAAGAGGTCACCTTTACGGTAGCCAGGCGCCTGCTGGATGTGTATCGGCAAGGTAATAAACTCGAGGCAACCATTGGCACCGACTACAGCGACAACACGGTCACCAGTGAGTACGATCAGGTTGTGGTGAATTATGGAACGCTGCCTGTCGATGAGCTTTACTTTGCGCTCAAACCATTGTCATCAAATGGTGGCGCGGTAGATCATGACGCTTTGATCAGCGGTAACCCGCAGACACTGGTCAGAAATAAAAGCGGTGAATTTCAGTTGTTCCGTATTGGAGATGCCGTTTCAGCGCGCAATACGCACGCGGCAATTTACGACGCCTTGCGGTTGATGAAGGATATTTAGTCGGTATAGAGGATAAAAAGCCTAACCGGGCGGCCATGACAAGTACCCAACAGTGGTAAGCCGAGCCTAGGGTGAGTATCCCGGAATGCGGCGCTACTTTCACAACTGTAAACGCCACACACATCAATAACACGTGAGGGTTTGCCAACAAAGCCTATTCAGACTCGTGTAAACCATTCCCACCGGCAACACCAAAAAGTACGGCTTTAACGTTGACTAATTCCCTCAATAGGTGAAACGACTAAGTTGTTAACAAATACCCAATAACAGAGTTTGCATCAACAAAGGCAGCGAACACACATGCGGATGCATCAGCAACCAATTCAATAACTAT
>CALKXD010000025.1 GCA_938003855.1 uncultured Granulosicoccaceae bacterium
CATTATTTTTTCCGTCGTTAGGTCAGGTGTTGGTTTTGGATTTATTGATAGCCAGCATTTCTAGGGAAAATATAATAATAAGGGAATAACAATGCCTCAAACCATTAATACCAATGTGCCATCGCTAACGGCGCAACGAAACCTCAACAGTACTCAGGGCAGCATGCAAACTGCACTGCAGCGTTTGTCTTCAGGCTTGCGCATTAACAGCGCCAGAGACGATGCCGCAGGACTTGCTATTGCCGAGCGCATGAATGGTCAGGTGCGCGGTATGAACGTCGCGATCCGAAACGCCAATGACGCTATATCAATGGCTCAGGTAGCGGAAGGTGGCCTTAACGAAATCGGTAACATGCTGCAGCGGATGCGTGAGTTAGCGGTACAGTCTGCCAACGGTACAAACAGTACCGGCGATCGCAGCAACCTTGATGCTGAATTTCAGGCGTTGAATACAGATATCTCGCGTATCTCCGAAGTGACCAAATTCAACGGTCTGTCTATCATCGGTACTGAAGCGGCGACTTTTGTATTCCAGGTGGGTGCCAATAGTGGCGAGACTATGGGTGTGGCAACTGCGGGTATGGATGCAACTGATCTGAGTGTTGATACGCTCGATATCACCGATGAAACCAACTCATCGGCGGCTATTACCGGTCTGGATGCGGCGATTGATCTGGTCACAACAGAGCGTGCCAACCTCGGTGCTGCACAGAGCCAGTTTACCAGTGCTATTAATAACCTTCAGGTCGGCATGGAGAACCAGGCGGCTGCCCGTGGTCGTATCGTTGATGCTGACTTCGCAGTGGAAACAGCTAACATGACTCGCGCGCAGATTCTGCAGCAAGCGGGTACTGCAATGGTTTCACAAGCGAACTCAGCGCCACAGAGTGTGCTTAGTCTGCTGGGTTAATCCCCGGCTGTAAGCGGACAGAGCACCAAACCTCCGATTGGTGCTCTGTTTTAAACTCGCCTCTTTGCGAAACCCTGTAAGTTGCCAGCGTTCAATAGCGGGTCGTGCACTATCACCGATCAGAGTGGCACTCATGGGTACGAGCCTTAAATCGTCGTCTATCTGCCGGCACACCGGGCGGTTTTAAAATCGCTGATCGGAGGCAATACCGGCTGCGCGCTTTGTTGAGTCCCGACCTCTAAATCGATAATAATTGCCGTCATAGATTTTATACGTCGGGAGTCTTTGATGAAGCCGTGACAGAGCCGCTGGCGACAGGGCTGTTGCCGCAGCGTGGCCAGGTAATAGATCAGTGGCCCGGGCCGTCACACAGAGTGTTATCGGTAGAACCATAGAACCGTGGGGCAGCATTGTCCTGACATCAGCCGCCACGGCTTTGTCGGTGCCTGTCGCATCGGCTACAGTGATCGCAACGGCACTTGCGCCCGGCAAAAAATACACACGCGACCATCGCGCTAGCACACCGATAATTTCAGCCAATATAATCAGGCAGCCGTTGATGGCCTGGCTGTATTCCGGCACGCACGGCATTGCGCCATAGCAGCGGCGCTGCATTGGCAAAACCAATCAGGCTTATCCGGCGTTTATAGCCCGGCCGGTACAACGGGCTTCGCGTGCGGCGCGATGGGTGATTGTGTGCCGGTCCGGGGGCAATCCACTGGCGCGTCCCTGACTGAGTGTTATCGTCACAGCCAGTCACTTTAACGTTGGCGTAAAAACTGAAGTCCCGGATGCCGCTGTGGTGGAATACGGGTAAACCCAGGCGAAATCGCCTGCCGGCGGCTTATGCACTGAGTGCGTCATTGTTGGCACTGATACTGATTACTGTTGGTGAGTCACTGATTACAGTATATCGCAGCAGCGGTGATAGAGCGGAATCAAGGGGGGTTGGCGTGTCGGCCTGCTAACACAGGCCGCACGCCATTTTTTTTGATTTTATTAGTAGGCAGGTGGGTGGAATGAGTAGTGAAGAGGCAGGTGTCGAGTGGTGTTTGCTGCAGAATCAGTTTGATAGCTACGAGAAATACTCTTTGCTGATCAAGTTGGCCAACGCGGCACTGGTCGCGGCCGCTGTGTTAACCGGTAGCATGACGGTTGTGATCATCGCGCTGCTGATTACTCTCTGGCTACAGGATGCCATCTGGAAAACCTATCAGGCCCGCATTGAAACGCGCCTGCTGCAACTGGAAGCCGCAATCGCCGATGGTGCGGCGGTCACTGCGTATCAGTTTAACCGTCAGTTTCTGCAGAACCGTGGGGGCGTAGCATCGCTGGTTGGCGAGTACATTCGCTCGGCGATCAGACCGACGACAGCATTCCCGCATGTCGTGTTAGTGCTGCTAGCCGTCTATAGTCTGGCAGTTTAAGGGAAAACAACGCAGGCGCTATTGAACCGGATCATCGCCGATTGGTCAGAGCAGGTATGGTTAAACACTACACTGACTCTGTGAAGGCCTGGGCGGATCGCAATGGACAATTGCCAGGTGTGCGGCTATCGGCAAGGCAATTGCTGTTTATTCTGGTGTTGGCGGTTGTTTGTCCGGCCCTGACCCCGGCACAGGCAGGCAACAACACGGTGCTGGACGATAGCCTCCGGCAGCATCTTCTTTCACTCGATACAATAGTCCCGCCTACCGCTGTTGAACGGTTGGCCCTTAAGCAAGGGGTTGTGGTTGTGACGTTTTTTGCCAGTTGGTGCCCACCCTGCAAAGCAGAGTTCGCGGCATTGAACGATGTGCAGAAACAGTTGGCCGGTGGGCCCGTCACCATTGTTGCTGTCAATGTCTTCGAGGCGTTTGATGATCAGGACGAAATCAGGATGGAGCGATTCCTGAATGCCACCGATCCGCAATTTCACGTAGTGAAGGGTACCGCTGAAACCCGTGCCTTATTTGGCAATGTAAACAGAATTCCCACCCTACTTGCTTTCGACGCAACGGGAAAACTGGCGTTTAACTTTGTGCACGCACGTGGCGCGGATAAAATGTCTGTCGATTCCACCGAACTGCTCGCCGCAATCAGGCCGCTGCTGCACTGAAAACCCGCTACCGTCTGACCGGCCTGCCGTTTCATTAGAATCCGACTGCTCAGGCAGTGCTAAGATGACGCTTTTCCGGGAGTGTAAGCTGTGTCTGAAAGAAAAAGAATTGCCCTGTTGATCGATTGTGACAACGTCAGTCATAACTCCATAGAGGGCGTGCTGGAAGAGCTGGCCAAGTACGGGATGGTTACGGTCCGTCATGCCCATGGTGACTGGAACCACAAGTCGCTGGGCGGCTGGATTGACCGTTTGCATCCGCATGCCATACGACCGATGCAGCAGTTTGCCTATACCAAGGGTAAAAACGCGACAGACTCGGCGATGATCATCGACGCCATGGATCTGCTCTACAGTGGCAACATAGATGCCTTTGCGCTGATGACCAGCGACAGTGATTTCACGCCACTGGTGTTGCGCATTCTGGAAAGTGGATTACCGGTGTATGGTTTTGGCGAGCAAAAGACGCCGCAGCCTTTTGTCGATTCGTGCTCGCCTTTTATCTATACCGAGAACCTGGTAGCCGAAAGTGAAGTGCCCTCGTCAAAGAACTCGGCCAAGCCGGTGCAGCGGCGAAGCAAGGCGTCACTGCGCAAAGATTCCGCGTTGCTGCGGCTGCTGAGAAATGCCGTTGAGCAATCTTCCGGAGATGATGGCTGGGCGCACATGAGCCGGGTCAGCAAGTATATCTCCAACAATAGCTCGTTCTCGGCGATCAACTACGGCTATAAAAAACTCGGCGACTTAATCCGGGCGACCGAGCTGTTTGACTCTGAGATGCGCAATAACGGCTCGGCGCTCTACATCAGGGATATGCGCGATAAGCCCTGATTGGAGGGGTCGGGCGGCTGTAGCCAGCGTCAGTCGGCGTAGATATTCAGGTATTTCATGCAGATCACTCGCAGACAGGAGGCCAGATTTTTGTCGTGAGCGACAATGCAGCCGTCGAGCGTGCGCTCTATCAACTCGGG
Organism: uncultured Granulosicoccaceae bacterium; assembly: GCA_938003855.1. Taxonomy (GTDB): domain Bacteria; phylum Pseudomonadota; class Gammaproteobacteria; order Granulosicoccales; family Granulosicoccaceae. Next base: position 3,980 of record CALKXD010000025.1, read on the forward strand.
CAAGGTGATCTGTAAATCCTCCGCCATCGCCTCAAGGGTGGTCCAGAACGCCCGTTCAAGCCGAAGTGTCGTTGAGTGTCCATGGATGCGAAAGCCCCGTTTTTCGGGCGTAAACTGGGAAATCTGGTCATTTGAGCAGGCGTTGAAAATCTGTTGTAGAAAATCTTTTTCCTCCAGGTAAATCGCCATTATTGCTTCCACACGTTTCTCTGTTGGCAATATATACCACCGGCGCGCTGATTTGCGGTTTAGAATGAACTGAAATCGCCCGCCAAGCGGGCCGCCGGAGGAAAAACCGTGGAATTTTTCAAAAAAACCCTCGATCCCGTGGTGGCACTTGCGGCCATTGCCGTACTGGACATCTTCATGTTCGTGAGCCTGGGAGCGTGGACCGTTGGCGGCGGTGAAACCATGATGACCGGCCTGGCGGCGCAGGCGGTACTGGGCGCTGAGACCCTCCAGCGGCTGCCATTCTGGCAATTGGTGTTTCAGCCCGATCCCACCTATTGGAAAATCTACATCAGCCTCGGTATGCTCACTGGTGGCTTGCTTGGGGCCCTGCTGTCAAAGGAATTTCGCTGGCGCGCACCGCGTCGTCTGACTGACTGGGTACTGATCACCATCGGCGGACTGATGATGGGCATAGGAATCCGGCTGGCGTTCGTTTGCAACGTATCGACGTTTTTCGGTCTGACCCCCGAGATGAATCTGGGCGGTTACTTGTCAATTACCGGCATTGTGGCGGGCGCCTGGGTGGGCTCGCTGATCTACAAAAAGATACTGGAGGGATAGCCATGTCAGCTATCGGACAGTGCCTGCTGGCATTTTTCTTCGGCACCATTGTCGGCTTGCTGGTGCAGCGCTCGCGTTTTTGCAATACCGCCGCGCTGCGTGATGCGATGCTGTTTAAAAGTTACCGCAACACCAAAGCTCTGCTGGTGGCGATGATCATTCTCACCATTGGTTTCACCGGTTTTATCAGCATCGGTGAGGGCAACCCGATGAGCTTCGATGTCGGCCTGAACCAGATTATCGGGCTGTTTATTTTTGGTATCGGAATGGTGCTGGCTGGTGCCTGCACGGTATCAACCTGGGTTAAAAGCGGCGAGGGCGACGTTGGCGCGATGTGGGCCTTGCTGTTTACATTTATCGGTATGTTTCTGTATTCAATGTTGTGGTCAGCCAACTACTGGCCTCCGGCACCGGCCAGTATGACCGGCGCACCCAATCTTGAGGCACTGCAGTTCGGCCACGCCAATGCGAAAACGCTGCAGGAGCGTTTCGGGATTCCGGCGATAGTCTTTGGTATCGGTCAGGCACTGGTGCTGGTGGCGATCTATCGGGCTATTTTGCGCAAAGAACGTCAGCAGCAGAGTGGCACCTAACGCCGCGGCATTTTGATTCTTCTGGAGAAAGTACATGGGACTTTTCGGGTCTGGTAAGAAAGACAAAAACAGTAACGCTGCGCCATCGGTGGTCACATTGACCGATGGCACCGAGATCAATATCGCGGCACAGGTAGACTGTCTGGGGGATTCCTGCCCGCGACCTCAGTTGATGACAAAAAAAGCGCTGGGGTCGGCGGCCGCGAATGATGTCATCGAAGTGGTTGTCGATAATCCCACCTCTATGGAGGCGTTGCCGCCGATGTGTCCACAGCTGGCGTCCACCCACCTCGATACCATTGCGGTTGATCGTGGCTGGCACGTCTATATCCGTAAGAACTGATCAAAAACTATGGCAACCCTGCTAAGGCTCTATGTATTGGTCGTGTCGGTGGTCTCCATCGCTGGACTGATTTACGTTTATGCGAAGCCGCCTCAGTCGATGCTGGTTGATCGTGATGGTGTCGCTCACTTTACGCCGTCGGTGATTCATTCGGAGACCGGTGAGCCGGTAGCACTCGGTGATCTGATGCGGCATTTTCGGGGAGATTAAATTGGACTTGCCCGTTATTCTGTTGGTAGTGATGTTTATTGTGTCGATGGGCGCGCTGTACCTGGCGTTTACCTCTGACACCTTCGACGAGTAGAAAACATGCAGAAAATATCCAGTGTGGTGTTTTGTCTTGCAAGTCTCGCGCTGGTGACCGGCGCTTGCTGGCTGATGTTTCCCTACGCCGCACGTTCGGCGCAGGAGGTGCAATATGCCGACACACCGCAGGGCGCTGAAATGTTCGATGATGTCGACCTTGGGGATTTTGGCGAAATTCCAGTACTCGACATGATGCAGCACTATATAGACAGTCCGCCGCTAGTGGTCGATGGCGGTGATAAAAAAGTCCGTTTTCAAGGCTGCTAGCCGGATTATTCTATGAGGCGTCTATCGATAGAAAGCCGCTTGTACCAAACCGTACTGGTACTGTTGGCCCTGCTGCCGCTGTCCAATGCCGCCGCCACGCCGTTGCTGCAAAAAGTAACATCACTTAGTGTCTCTGATCACGAGGTCATCATTGATACCCGGCCGCTGGCCAGTTGTCGGCAGTCGAGTCTGCCGGCGGCGATCTGCCTGCCGGTGGAAGATATTCTGGCACCGCAGCGCCGACTGGCCAACTGGTCCGGTATTCAGTGGCTGTTAGGGAGTGCCGGTCTTAGCGGTAACGAGCACGTCCTTGTCACAGGCCAGCGTCCGGCCAGGCGCGAATTTATTGCCGGGCTACTGGTGCTGGCTGGCCAGCATCGAGTCACGGTGCTGGATTCGCCGGTGGTTGAAATGCTCCCGGGGACACATCAAGGCACTGCGCGTTCAACCACGCGCACCCGGGTCTATGCTGTGCCGATGCGCAGTGATCTGATTGTCCTGCAGAGTGAGTTACTCGAGTTGACAGGCACCAGTGCCGTATTACTGGACGGTCGCAGTGAGGACGCCTATTACGGGGTATCGATCAACGCTGCGCGCGGGGGTCATATACCCGGAGCCGTGCACCGCCCTTTGCCGGGTTTACTCGACAGTGCCTCTGTCTACCAGTCTGTTACTGCAGTGTCCTATGCGCACGATGTATTTGATAGTCTGGTGTATTTTTCAGCCTTGCAGATGGCCGGTGTTCCGGCAAGAGTCTATCTGGCCGGATGGGTCGAGTGGGCGTCTATCGGCGCATTGCCGGTGGATAGCGTCAGCTACCCGCGCGCTATGATCAATCACGGGTCGGTGAAGTCCGGTCAACGGCCGGTTAATGTCCCCGCTAATGCAATGCCCGCCATCAGTGCAGTCGGTGTGGCTGTACTTGCGCTGCTGGCAGCGCTGGCATTGCTGGCCGGAGGCTTCATCACCGGTCGCCGATTCCGCGCGAGGAACACCTGATGGATGTGCTGATTACGGTATCAAACGCGGCCAGCACTTCGCTGCTGTCGCCGTTGTTGCGAGCCTGTGTCCGGCGGGGCTGTCGCTGGCAGGTGTTTCTGACGCATCAAGGTGTGCAGGTGCTTCAGGATTCAGACGTTCGCGGTGTTCTGCAAGTGCACAAAGACAATGCTGTCGCCTGTCATGATTCGTGGCAGCGCTATGGCGACAACACTGATTGCCCGGTAACCCTGGGCAGTCAGACCAATCACTCGGAGATGGCCGGTCGAGCCGGGCGCGTGGTGAGTCTGTGATGACTGATACCGGCAGTTCTGTAAAACGCATATTGGTGCTGTCACGCAACGACCCCGCCGAGGCCATGCGCGTGGCCGCCGGTTTAACGATATTCGGCCATCAAATAGACTTTGTTTTTATGCATCGTGTGCTTACTGAGGAGCAGGCCGGGTGCGAGCAGGCCGAGTTGCTGGAATTGTGTGAGATCACTCCGCAGACAACCGTCGTCGCCATGCAGGAGCACTTTACCCTGCTGGACGACGATGCACTCGCCACCCTGATCACCCGCTCTGACAGTGTTATAAGCCTGTGAACAACGAAAATAACAACACCACTTTGCTACTGGATACCGGTTTGTTCAACGATGCAGACACGCTGAGTGCGGCGTTGCAGTTGCTGGACCTGCCAGCCACGCACCGGCGCAAGCTTGCGCCGGAAAAAATGACTGATGGAGACTGGGACGAAATACTCAACCTGGTGCTATCTACCAAACGTGTCATCACTTTGTGAATAGTGCGCTCGCGGATTAGCCGGGCGGATTACCGGTAATGACACAACTTATCGCGACAGGAGGAATAATGAAAACACTTGCTGCAATTGCATTTACGGTAACGTTCGGTGCACTGTCTATGAGCGCGCAGGCCGCTGATCCATTGGTGGATGTGGAATGGGTGAAAGCTAATATAGGCAAGCCTGATGTGGTTTTTCTTGATGTACGCGGGAAAATAGCGGGTAAGTCAAAGTCAGACTATCTGCGCGCGCATATACCCGGTGCGGTTTATACCGCCTATTTAAAGGACGGATGGCGAGCCAAAGATGCTTCCGGCACGCCGGGGATGCTGGCACCGGTTGATAAACTGGAAGGGCTGATTGGCGGCCTGGGCATCGGTAATGATTCCCACGTGGTTATTGTCCCTAACGGCGGTAAAGCGGTTGATGTCGGTACCGGCACGCGCATTTACTGGACCTTCAAAGTGCTGGGCCACGACAACGTCTCATTGCTCGATGGTGGCATGGCGGCCTACACCAAAGAAATCGATGAAAAAACCAAAAAGCCGGTTAATCCGCTGGAAAAAGGTGCGGTCACCGTTGCGGCGAAAACCTTCAAAGCCAGTCTGCGTGAAGAAATGCTGGTGACGAAAGCCGACGTGGCAGCGGCGCAGCAGGGCGGTGTGTCGATTGTTGATCATCGTCCGCACAATCAGTACCTGGGTATCAATCAGCATGGTGGAGCGAAGCGACCCGGTACTATACCCGGCGCCTCTAACGTCCCTGAGAACTGGTTGACTGAAAACGGCGGGGGGGCGTTCCGGTCGAAAAATGCACTCGAGAAATTATTTGCAGCGGCAGATGTGTCGACCAGTGGCGAGCAGATTAATTTCTGTAACTCCGGACACTGGGCATCACTGGGCTGGTTTGCCGCGCATGAGTTACTGGGCAATAAGGACGCTAAAATGTACGATGGTTCTATGCTCGAATGGTCGGCTGATGCCAGTTTGCCAATGGAGCTGAAAGTTAATCTGGAGTAACGTGCTGCGCCGTTATTCTTGTGTCAGTTGCGCGTGGCTTGCTGTACTGGTGTGGTTCACCAGTACAGCGGCATTGGGCCAGGGAGAGCATGGCAGACGTGCCGGTGCAGAGCTGCGGGTTATTGCAGGTGATGCGGCAAGGCTCGAAGCACTCACCGCCAGCGGTGCTGATACTGAAATAATACAAGGCCTTGCGGACAGGGTTCGCGGGGGCCTGTCGGCTATTGATATTCTGTTGCGGCTGGCTGATCAGGAAGCCGGTCGCCAGCCGCTCAGCTATAGGCAGCAGGTGCAAAAAGCCTATGTACACACCGATGCTCGCGAGTGGCCGTCGCTTGGGCGGTTACTAACAGGTCTGATGACGCGTTTTCCGTTGCTGCAACCCGAGTATCCGGATTCTGCAGTATTGCTTGAATCAGCCAGGCAGATGCATCAGAGCTTTTGCGCTGGCTGCCATGATACGCCGGTGCGGGGCGTGTCGCGACCGGCCTATAATCTTTACCGGCAAGCGGTGACACTACCAGCCTTGGAGTTTTACGCGCGTATGCTGGTCGGGGTACGCGGTGATCGGGTGACCGGTATAGATAATCCCTTATCCGATTATGAAATCGCCGGACTTATCGCCCTTTATAGATCGCAGGGCAGCGGCTTGTCTATGGATAAAAAGCACCGCCGCCACGGGAACCCTGAGACTGAGGCCGATTGAAGCGGGCGATGAGTGCTGTTCTCCAGTGCGATAGCGGTGTGGTGTAGCCGCCCATGATCGATCCTGCGATCAGTGCTGCCGGCCAGAGTGACTGAAGCCAACAGCGGCTGTGTGCAAAAGTTGCCTTAGCTAAGATCTAGAGCATCGCCAACAGCGTGGAACGCTGCCAGCGTGTCGCGCGCAAAGTCGTCGTTGAGGAAGGTGGGCCAGGTCGACAGTTTCGCTGCCACCATGTTGCGCTCAGGTGACACATAAATCATCTGTCCGAACACACCGAGGCACAGGTGGGCGGTTTTGCGGTCATCCTCGATACAGAACTGATTGCGATAGCAGCCATGCGGCAGGCGATGTCGGCTGAGGTCGTTGAACAATCCGTGTTTACCGTGGCGTATGTCATTGACCCAGCTCTGCGGGATTACCTGCCTGCCATCGACAACGCCTTCATTGAGCAACAACAGGCCAAACCGTGCGAAGTCCCGGAGCGACGCGCTGACACCGCCACTGGCGACACCGCAGCCTGCCGGGTCGACGGTGATGTTGGCATCTTCTTCGGCGCCCATGGGCGCCCAGAGTCGGGTCGATAGTACTTCCTGTAGCGAGCAGCCGGTTACCCGTGCCATTGCCATTGCCAGTACTTCGGTATCGATGGAATGATACTCAAACCGACTGCCGTGCCCGGCGTCTGCGGTGGTGAGCTGTAGTATCTGATCCCACAGGCACTGCGGCCAGTCGGAGGTGTCGAGATCTGCAGGTGCCGGCTTCCAGCCACTGGCCACATCGGTTTTTCCGACGTCGCTGTCACGGGCTTCGTAGGTTTCGTTGTAGCGTACACCGGTAGTCATATCCAGCACCTGCTGCACGGTCGCGCCATTAAACGCTGTTTGAGTTAGTTCGGGCAGGTAGCTTGTGATTGGCGCGGCGGGGTCGATCAGGGCCTCCGCAAACAACGTGGACGCGGCGGTGGCGACAATGGATTTTGACACTGACTGTGCCAAATGAAGCGAGCGGCGCTGCATGCCGTTGTAGTAGCTTTCGTGGATAATCCTGCCGTCTAGAATTATCAGCAGACCATCGGTGTAGGTGTCGTCGATCAGTTGTTCGACGGTCGATGTTTTGCCGGTGCAGCTGTTGAAGCTGATCGCGCTGATATCCTGATGCGCCTCAGGTAAGGCCGATACTGACTGGCCTCGGCGTATTGCTGTGGTCGGCAGAAGCTCGCTCATGCGCTGGAACGACCAGCGGTTCCAGGGCGGGCGATCCCAGTCCAATGGCGGTACGCGTTGCGACGGCGGCGGTGGTGCACCCTGCATGATCGGGGGGGCCTGGTCAGAATTTTTATAAGACAGTGACACGGTGTTGCCTGTAGGTGAGGGTGGCCGGGAGTCTGTGTTATGCCTGATAGGTGATGCGTCCGCCGCAAATGGTCATTGCGGCTTTGGCAGTATGCAGCGTGTTCACTGGCATCGCTTCGAGGTTGTTATCCATGACCACGACGTCGGCCATCATGCCGGCTTTTAGTTTTCCTTTGCGATGCTCGTTGAACTCTACCCAGGCATTGTCGCGGGTGTATGAGGCCAGAGCGTCTCGTAGACTCTGGCGCTGATCGGGCCACTCCGGTGGCAATGCGGTGCCGGCGACTGCCCCTTTGATCGATAGCATCACGTCCACCGGAACGACCGGCCAATCGGTTGAAAAAACCAGCGGGGCACCGGACTCACGAATCGTGCGCCAGGCAAAGGCGGTGTTGATCTGATCGCCGTGAATCAGCTCGCCGGCGTGGTACGGCGGGAACAATCCGCCCGCTGGTGAGTGCAGCGGTTGCATCGATGCCACCGCGCCAAGCGCCTTGAAGCGCGGTATATCGGATGGGTGAATTGTTTCTATATGCTCTATGCGGTGGCGGCTGTCGCGTGTGCCGTTAGCTAAAGCTGCGGCCTGATAGCCATCGAGTGTCTGGCGCACGGCTGCATCTCCGATGGCGTGTACCGCAATCTGCAGGCCCATAGCGTCAGCTCGAATGCAGGCTTCGTTGAATTTGTCCGGTGTGAACAGTGCTTCGCTGCGGCGGTTGCTGTCAGGGTAGGGCTCGAGCATGTAGGCGGTGCGGCTATCGATTACGCCATCCATAAACATCTTTACCCGTCCACACCAGAGATGGTCAGTGGCGAAACGTTCACGCATTTGCTGCGCTTCCTGCAGGCGGTCGAGGGAGTCATCGCCTTTCAGGTGCATCGGGACTTCAGTGCGGCACAATAGAGTGCCCTCGGTCTGCATCTCTGACAGCAGTTCCATTTGATAGAAATTGCCATCCATATTGTGCAGTCCGGTAATCCCGTAAGAGGCGCAGTGCTCAAGGCCACGGGCAATGACTGATTTATCCAGCAAACGTTCGGCCGCTGTGGCTGCCGGCTCGGGATCTTTACCCGTGACGTAGCCGAGCAAGTCGCGCCCGCCGAGTGCGGTTTGTGCCATTACCGGTCCAAACGCGCCGGCCTCGCGTAATTCTCCCGAGGCCATACCGTCGCTGCCCATCACGACTTCGGAACCCTCCGGCATCGCGGCGCCCTGCAGCAGGCCGGTTAATTCCAGCGCTTTGGTATTGGCCCATACGGTGTGGTGATCGGCGGCCATGGCAGCGAAGGGCCGGTCAGGCATGACGGCGTCTAGATCGTGACGGGTGGTGTCGCGGTTGCCCATAACCCGGTAGTCAATCGACACCGCAAAGACGAGCCGGTCGTCGGGCCGCGAGGCCGCGTATTGACGCACCGCATCGCTGAGCGCGTCGCGGCCTTGCACGTCGGTCAGGTTGAGGTAGTCGAGTTCCGCTGAGCCGCCAAACAGATGCACGTGGCTATCGATAAAACCCGGCAGTACGGTGGCACCGGCGGCGTCTATTACTTGTGCAGATCCGGCAATATCGCGGATCTGTCGGGTGCTCCCCACGGCTTCTATCAGACCGTCGGTAATGGCGACGGCTTCGGTGTCGGGTCCGTCAAAGGTTATAACGTGACCGTTCAGGATAACGATATCAGCCATGGGGGCACTCCCGCTTCAGGTGGAGGTTGAAACTACTTTTGCAGCTCTGTCCAGATTTTGGTGTAGATTTTCTGCACCTCCGGTGGACAGATCTCTGCCACATAACCAGCCCCGGCGAGGTCTGCCGGTGTGTTGACTTCCGGTGCAGAGGCCATGTCAGCAGGCATGAATTGCTCTGAGCCGGTTATACCGTTGGCGTAGCGGGCGAACTCGGAAATCAGTGCTGCGTTCTGCGGGTCCATGACAAAATTCTGGAATGTTTTTGCCGCTTCTGCGTTTTTAGCATCGGCCAGTACGGCGACGTTATCCATCCAGATCGGGAAGCCTTCCTGCGGATAGCCATAGACGATATCTTCATTTTGCAGGCGTGCACGAAAGGAAGCACCGTTCCAGTAAACGCCGGCTGACAGGTCGCCTTTGGCAAATTTTTCGACGGTGCCGTAGTCTATGGACAGCCAGTGTTGCTTGGCTTCAACCAGTGAATCACGTACTTTTTTCAGTACGGCTTTGTCACCGGTACACTGCTCGCCACCGTGATAGTTAATGGCCAGGCCCATGACATCATTCATTTCAGGCACTACGTTTATTTTGCCTTTGAGTTCGTCTGGCGGGTCGAGAAAGATAGCTGCGGTGTTGGGGTTGCCATCGTAAACAGAGGTATTGACGATCACACCAACGGTGCCCCATTGCCATGGCACGGTGTACTTGCGACCGGGATCAAAGGCGATGTCTATCCATTCCGGTGCCATGTTTTTGAAGTTAGGCATGGTGTTCGGGTTGGTTTCCATCAGCAGTCCTTCTGCTACCCAGATCGGCACATAGGTGCCGGACGGTACAACGATATCAAAGCCGTGTCCGCCGGCTTTGACTTTGGCCAGAGCCGTGTCGTTGGAGTCGTAGTCAGTGATCGTGACTTCAATGCCGGTTTCTTCGGTGAATTTTTCAATCAGTGCGGGGTTGGTGTAATTGCCCCAGTTATAGATGTTGAGCTCGCCTTCGGCTGATGCCTGTGTGGTAAAGCCGATTGCCGCGGCGCATAAAATACTTTTGTAAATCGTGTTTTGAAAGCGCATTAAATCACTCCAATGTTATTTGCGTATTTTTGACAGGAAGAAAAATCCTGCCACCAGTAGTACCGAAATGCCGAGTAGCACGGTGGAAATCGCGTTGACTTCCGGTGTGACAATGCGGCGCAGTTGCCCCAGCATATAGGTGGGTAGTGTGTCCTGACCTGCGGACTTTACAAACTCGGTGATAACGACGTCGTCAAGCGAGATGACAAACGCTAGCATGGCGCCGGCCAGAATGCCGGGCCACAACTGTGGAAAAGTTATTCGCCAGAATACCCGTGACGGTTTGCCGTAGAGATCGGCGCCGGCCTGCTCCAGGCTGAAATCCATGCCTTGCAGCCGGGCGCGTATCGGCATATAGGCAAACGGAATGCAAAACGCCGAGTGTGCAATGATCAAATACCACATGCCGGTATAGCCGGTGGCAACCTTTATGATCGCAAAGAACAACAGCAATGCCACGGCGGTGACGATCTCAGGCACCATCAGCGGCTGGTTGATGATGGCAAACACAAAAGACGAGCCTTTGAATGCAGCGGTCCGGGTAGTGGCCAGTGCTGCCATGACTGCCGCGACGGTGGCGATAGCCGAGGCGCAGCAGGCAAGTATCAGGCTGCGGATAGCGGCATCCTGTATGGCTTTGTTCTGCCAGGCTGATTCATACCACTGCAGCGAAAAACCTTCCCAGATAGCGATAGATTTTCCCGCGTTGAATGAGTACACCACTAATAAAATGATCGGCAGGTACAGCAACAGAAAGCAGGCGACTGCAATCAGCGTGAAGCCGGGCTGCTTGCGAATATCAAACTGGCGCGTACTAACTGGCATGGCTCACCTTGCTTGACGCACGGTTTCCTGAATGCTGGCAGTTACTGGCCATGCTGTGGCTCCTCCAGTCGTGCCACCCGGACATAGAACATCAGTGCAATCATGACGATTGCCAGTAGCGTAATTGAAAGTGCTGCCCCCAGTGGCCAGTTACGTCCCTGGCCGAACTGTAGTTCGATCAGGTTGCCCAGCATCAGTTGCTTGCCGCCACCGAGCACGCGCGGCGTGACATAGGCTCCCAGAGAAGGCACAAATACCAGGATAGATCCGGCAATGACTCCGGGTTTAACCAGTGGGAAGATCACGCGCCTCAGCACTCGCATTCTTGTGCCGTAGAGATCGTAGGCGGCTTCCACCAGGGTGAAGTCGAGTCGTTCCATCGAGGCGTATATCGGTAACACCATTAACGGCAGATAGACGTACACCATGCCGAGCATAATAGCGAACTCGGTAAACAGTATTTGAATGGGGGCCTCGATAATACCGAATTTAATCAACAGGGTGTTGATCACACCTTCGTTGCGGATGATTTCCATCACGGCAAAGGTGCGGATCAGTAGATTGGTCCAGAACGGAATAATAATTAACAGCATCCACAGATCGCGGCTTTTCTCGGCGCGTGTGGCAATAAAATAAGCGGTGGGAAATCCGATGATAAATGCCGCCACTGCGGTCATCAGGGATAACTTTACCGAGCGCCAGAATATAGAGACATGCGCGTCTGCTATTTTTATTGTCTCGTCGAAGAAGTCACGCTCGGCGACGACGTTAAACCAGGCGTCGGTGGTGAAAACCCATTTCACGCCACCGTAGTCGCCAGCTTCGAGAAACGAATACACCAGCACAATCAACAGCGGGCCGCTGGCGGCAAACGTCAATATTAACAGGGCTGGTGATAATAACAGCCAGCGTCGTTCTGCCTGTGCCGCCATCAGTCCCTCAATATCTGTGCAACACCTCGATCAAAAAAGACACCGGCCTGATGACCGACCGTGTGTGCTTCCATTGTGCCCGGGTGGTTTTGTTTGCGCACAACAAAACGACAGTTGTCCTGCAGTCTGATGTGGTAGTGGGTGTCGGTTCCCGAATAGATCACATCTTCCAGAGTGCCGCGAAGCAGCGCGCTGGCGTCGTCGCTTAACGTCGCGTGCTCGGGGCGCACGGCGATGGTCGCCTGTCCAGTGGCAGAGTTTGTATCAGCGCGTCGCGCGGTGGTGGTGGCACCGGAGGTAAGTTTTATGGTGGCGTCATCCGCCTCAACGGACAGTACGTCAACTTCTAGAAAGTTGGTTTCGCCGATGAAGTCGGCAACAAAGCGCTCGGCCGGATGATCGTAGATGGCACGCGGGGCATCAATCTGCAGAATACGGCCTTCGTTCATGACCGCAATGCGGTCTGACATGGTCAGTGCTTCTTCTTGATCGTGGGTGACAAAAACAAAGGTAATGCCGGTTTCGGTTTGCAGCCGTTTGAGTTCTATCTGCATTTCCTTGCGCAGTTTAAAGTCGAGCGCTGAGAGTGGTTCGTCGAGCAGCAGCACTTTGGGTTTTGGTGCCAGTGCCCGTGCCAGCGCGACGCGCTGTTGCTGGCCACCGGAAATCTGGCTTGTTTTGCGGTCTGCCATGTCGGTCATTTGTACCAGCGCGAGCATTTCGTTGACACTGCTTTTAACCTGCGCCCCGGGTTGGTTGAGCATTTCCAGTCCAAAGGCAATGTTCTGTGCGACCGTCATGTGCGGGAACAAGGCGTAGCTTTGGAACACCGTATTGACCGGACGCGAATACGGGGGCAGGGTAAGCAGGTCTTCGCCCTGGAGTTTAATGGTGCCTGCGGTCGGATAGACAAAGCCTGCGATTGATCGCAGCAAGGTGGTCTTACCACAACCGGAAGGACCGAGCAGGGTGAAGAATTCGTTTTCACGAATAGTCAGAGAGACGTCGCGCAATGCGGTGAATGCGTCCCGTCCTTTGCCGAACGTTTGCGTGATATTGCTGATTTCAATCAAGTTTTACAGGGCTCCTCTTTCCTCGTCGGCTGGCAATCACTTTAAACAGTCCGGTCGCCACAAACAAGCGCTATTGTGATTGATGATGCCGGGCAGGACCGGCAAAGCCGCTACGCTGACAATGCCGGTGATGCGGCGCCGAAAATAACTGACGGCCGTACTGCGGTGCTGCACTGTGTTGCGTGATAGATACGGCAGGCCAGTAGCGACGGGTTAGGACCAGAGAAACCCGTCGTATGGCAAGGCATTGTGACTGGCTACACGACCAGCGTATTGCGAGCTACAGATTTGATGTGACTGATGTAGGTTTTCTGGGACCACTTGCAAAGTAGGGTAAGTTGCTCCCAGTTGCTCACCGACAGTAGTGTCCATAACAGGTCGGTGGCCTGCCTGTTGGTGTAGTGGGGGGTGAGCTGCTTGTCGTCAGACAATGCCTTGACAGCGGCGGCACAGCCGTGGCGCATCGCCTGCATACGGTCGTTCCAGGCACTGGCTGCTGCGGTATCGGTTTTTTGCATGGCCATCAGTGCTGTGGCAACCGGATAGATCACCGGAATGTAGTTGCCCCACGCATCAATATAGCGATCCAGTCGTTCTAGACCCGTGTTGGCACTGCGACTGGCTTCGAGTCGTTGTTCGGTATTGCTGATGTGATCAAGATGAAGTGTGGCGGCGATTAATAGTTCTGCACGGGTTTTGTAGTGCAGATAAACGGCTTGCCTGCTGATACCCGCCTGCCGAGCGATATCAGCCATGCGGGTCGCACCGGGGTTGTCTGACTGCAGCAGGTGCAGCGCCGCGTCGAGAATCTTAACGCGGGTCTCGTGAGTTTCTATTGACATGACGTCAAGTAAAACGGATTGCCGGTGGGCTGTCAATCCAGCCACTGCATCTGTAGAGCAAGCGGCAGCCGATATGGCGAACCCGGCCGCTCCGGCAAATGTCGGCCAGGCTTGTTCCCTTGACGGCCTCAGTAGGAAATACCCGGAGTCTGTCGCTGATAGCGATTGTCACACAGTTGCCTGAGTAGAAAATCCGCAACATCTGCGCGCGAGATTTTAAGTGTCAGTTTATCGTCCGGCGTCAGGTTGCCGCTGTGGTATTGCCTGGTAATTTTGCCGTCCGTAAATGCGGCCGGTCTGACAATGACCCAGTCAATTTCATCACCTGCCTGTGTGACCAGCGCTTCCTGTGTGACGTGGTCTGCCATCGCGTCGCGCAGTAGCAGGCCGAACATAATGTGCCTCCAGAAAAAATTCAGCAGCGGGTGGCTGTCGCCAACACCGAGCGACGACAGGCACACCAGCCTGGCAACGCCGTGCTGTTTCATCGCGGCAATTACGTGGCGGGTGCCGATGGTTCGAAGTCCGCCCTTGCGGCCAGCGCCGATTACGATCATGGCGGCGTCGTGACCCTGTGTTGCGATGCTGACTGCGGCTGCATCGGTGACGTCACCGCTTACTTTTGTCAGTTGCGGGTGCTCGATATTCAGCTTTGCTGCATTGCGAGCGAAAGCCGAGACTGCATGTCCCTGCGCCAGTGCCTGGGCGACAAGGATGCGGCCGAGTGAGCCGGTAGCGCCAAATATGATTACCTTCAATGGTTTGATCTCCTGGTGAATAGTGAAGTTTACACAGTGTCAATTGACACCGTGTAAAGATACGATTGACTTTACATTGTGTCAAGTGCCACGGCAGATCTTTCTGTGGTGAGGTCAATCGCCGGGTAACCGGCCTGTGGCCACGGGTTTTAGCGGACTGAGCTGCGCTGTGGCAGGGGGTGGTATAGCACTGTGGATATTGCGATCAACAATGCGTTAAAATCGTTGTGATCACTTCCTGCAACCAGCCGTTTGCGCGTTCACTGACTGAACACGGGCGCGATGGCGGGTGACTCCCTAAATTTGCAATCAGGTACTAAGATGACAACAGCCAGTTTGACTCATCCTCCCATCGCTTCCGTTTTGTGGAAAAACGACAACGCCGCCATGCGCAATATTGTGCTGGCGGTGGCCGGGTCGCTCGCACTCTGGGTGACGGCAAAAATTCAAATCCCGTTTTACCCGGTGCCGCTGACCATGCAGACATGGGTGGTGCTGATGATCGGTATGGCATTTGGCTATCGCCTGGGTATTGCCACAGTACTACTGTATCTGGCGGAAGGTGCGGTGGGTCTGCCAGTGTTTGCCGGCACACCGGAAAAAGGGATCGGGCTTGCCTATATGTTTGGTCCCACTGGCGGCTTTCTACTTGGCTTTGTACTGGCTGCTGCGATTACCGGCTATCTGGCTGAGCGGGGCTGGGATCGAAGCATGCCTTCAACCGCACTTGCCATGCTGATCGGCAATGTCGCCATCTACGTTCCCGGTCTGTTGTGGCTGGGTGCGATAGTCGGTTGGGACAAACCGGTACTGCAGTGGGGTTTCACGCCGTTTTTCCTCGGCGATGTTGCCAAGCTGGTGCTTGCTGCATTGCTGATGCCGGCGGTCTGGAAGCTGGTGCAAAAGCGAAAGTAGGGTGTCCCACGCGCAGCTTGTGACGCAGGCTGCGCGGTATTCGTTCAGTGATTATTCGGTGCCTTGTCGCCGAAATCCCTGGTGTCTGTGGTGATGCCTTGTTTCCGCAACACGGCTTTGCGTATCTTGCCAGTCGGTGTTTTTGGAAAACCGGTAACTACCCGTGCATATCGCGGGACGGCAAATTTCGCCAGATCTGGTGTCGCCGCTGTGATGATTTGCGGCAGCAGCATCGGTTTGGACCCGGTTAGCATCAGCGCAACCATGACTTCATCCTCCATACCGTCACCACCATCTGCCGGCACCGCGTAGGCCGCCGCATCGGCCACTCCATCCATAGCTGGAAACGCCTGTTCTACTTCGTGCGATGAGATGTTTTCGCCGCGTCGCCGAATGCAGTCCTTGATGCGATCCATAAATACAAACTGCTGTTGCGTATTGATGTAACCCGCGTCGCCAGTGTGGAACCAGCATTTCCTGAAAGCCTCCAGCGTTTTATCCGGCAGGCCTGCATAGGACGACGTAAAACCGAATGGTTGCTTTGGCCGAACCATGATCTCTCCGATGTCGCCCTGTGCTTTTGGTTCGTCAGTTTCCGGGTCACGGATTTCAACGTCAAAAAACCGCGCATACAGTTTTCCACAGGTACCCGGTGCACTTTCATCAAGGCTTCCGTACAGTGGGATGTTCACTTCGGTCATGCCATACAGTGGCACCACCGACGCCACCCCGAAGCGCTGCCTGAACACCGACTCGGCCACCACTGGTAATGGCGCGGCACCGATTACCCGCAGCTCGTGATCGGTATCCCGGTCCGTGGCCGGTCGGGCCGCAATAAACGATGCGACTGCACCAAGCATGTTGGTGTGCGTGGCACCGGACCGGCGAATATCAGCCAGCCATTGTGACGCGGAAAATCGAGGCCGAATCACCGCTTTAGCGCCACACAGCAAGCAAGCCGGCAGTTGCATGAATAGTCCGTTGGCGTGGAACAGCGGCAGACAGATATAAAAGCAGTCATCAGCGCTGAGTCGATAATTTTCTATCGTGCCAATGGCAAACAAGACGCAGTGCGCCTCGGGCATAACCACGCCTTTGGGCGGCCCGGAAGTACCCGAAGTAAACATCACGCAGGACGTATCGTGGTAGCTGGCTCCCGACACCTGGTCGGCGGGCAGGGCCGGTTGGTCGGAGCCGATAACGTCTATCGCTGCGTATAAAGCGCCGCTATGGTTAACCGCTGCAACGGTCGGGTAGTTTGACGCATCGGCAATCACCGCCGTGACCGAAGCGGTTGGCAACTGATGCTGCAGTGGTGCACCCTGCATGCTGGTATTAACTGCCACCGTTGTCGCGCCCAGCATTGCCATCCCCAGCCACAGCCTGCAGAACGCTTCTGGTTGGTCGATCATCAGGGCGACGGTGTCACCCGGCTTGATACCCGGATATCGCAATTGTCCCGCCGCATGCAGTGCGTAGTGCAGGCAGTTGTTATAGCTTCAGTGTGTACCGTCAATGAACTCAATGGCGGTTCTGGTTGAGTGTTTGCGTGCCTGAGTGGTGGTGATTCCGGCGATAACCCAGTCATTAACGGGCGGTGGGGTATAGGTTGGTTGGAGCGGGGTTATCGGCGATCGGTTCAGCGAGTCATGCAGGTCATGGTAACGCAAGCACCTTACTGCGTCAGCAGCACCTGCAATGCATCTGATCACGGTTCCCGCGTGGCGGGCGGTGCCGGTAAAGTGATAGGGTGGGGTTTTACAGCGATTGTTTGCGGACACTGGAGCGGTGGTGGGTTAGCCGGGATAGCTAGTGCCCATCCAGAAACAAGCGCTACTGCGTACCACTCAGGCACGCAATCTTTTGCCGACCACATGGAGTTACTTAAGAACAACTAAGCGCCTACATGGGGTAGGCAAAATCTCACGCACCTGAATGATCCTCGCGACGCGCTGTTTCTGGATAGGCACTGGCTGGCCAAATCACGCGTCCGGCGTTACCGGTGCACTATGAAGGCAAGAACATAAAAACTAACAGTGACAGTGCGGCACGCACGAGTGATAACCCGGGTAAGGCACTTCTGTATATGGGTATGGCCGTGCTGCTTTTCCCCTTTATGAATGCGATGGTCAAACTGCTGCGTGAGGACTTTGACCCGGCCATGATCATCTGGGCCAGGTACGTGTCGCACTTTCTGTTAATGCTGCTGCTGTTTTTGCCCAGGCAGGGGTGGGCTCTGCTCAAAAGTTCTCAGCCGCGCATACAAACCGGACGATCCATACTGTTACTGACAGCTACGGTTTCCTACTTCACCGCACTCGGCCATGTGCCGCTGGCAACGGCTGCGATCATTGGTTTTACTTCACCTTTTGTTGTCACGGCCCTGTCAACGCCGATACTCGGTGAGCAGGTCGGCTGGCGTCGGTGGGGGGCTGTGCTGATCGGTTTCATTGGCGCGGTGATTGTCATTCGTCCAGGCACCGGTGCATTGCATCCGCTGGCTGGTCTGGTGCTGATAACGGCGTGTTGTTACGGGCTGTACCAGATATACACGCGAAAAATATCCGCCAGCGATTCAGCGTCCACCACGATCACCTACACCGCACTGGTTGGGGCAATAGTCAGTAGTATTGCCGTGCCCTTCTTCTGGCAGACTCCACAGACTCTGCAGCAAGTGGTGCTGCTGTCAGTGGCGGGCATGGTTGGCGGGTTGGGTCATTATTTTGTGGTCAAGGCGTTTCAGTATGCGCAGGCGTCACTGCTGGCGCCGGTGGCCTATGGCCAGATAGTAGGGGCCACGCTACTGGGCTTTGTGGTGTTTGGTGAACTGCCGGACGCCTGGACCTGGCTGGGTACGTCGGTGATCATCGGTTGTGGCTTGTATATCGGGTATCGTGAAAGAGCACCCCGTCATTAGCCCGCGTTGCTCGCGTGCCGGTGAATAAATTCAGCCACTGGCTAAATCTAAAAACACCGATGCTGGTGCATAGGAGCTTTGAGACGAGTTGCTATCCTGCTTGATCTGTGCGGTTTATAGATACCGCGTTACTGATGCGATCATTGTAGCCGGGTGAGCTTGCTGCTGGATTCCCCGGAGATAACCCGGAGCAGCACACTGCATGCCTGAACTCAAATGCTTAAACGTTAAAATCATAGCGCCGGTAGTCACCCCACGGGTATTGCTATCTCCCCGATCAGGTACTGCATCTTATAGCTTGGCGGTGATTTTGGGCCAGACCGATTGGTTCAATGATGGATGACGGCTGGTCGTGCCAAAGCGTTCTGAAACAACATTGAGGTGTTTTTCGATTACACAAAAAACGGCTATATAGGTTGCTCATACAAGTCATTGCCAGTGCGGTCACGTCTGACCAACAGGCAGGGTATAGAATGTTGTTTCAAAACGATAGCCTGCCCGGGCCAATGGTGAGTGCTTTGGTAGCAGGCGGTTCTCGTATCAGGGTTTCAGGTGAGGCCGTGGCTATTTTAAAAGCGCCAGTCAACTAAGTTCAGTTATTGGTTGGAGCGTCATCTTTGATGTATTAATTTTTCTTTATGTTCCCGCGAATGGGGGATGCAACAAGCCATGCCACCGTTTAGTTTGCAAGAAGCACTAATTACTCAGTCGAAGGACTGCGATGGGTGCAATGTGCAAGTGAAACTGGAGAGAAATATGAAGTTTTTTGTTTTGGCTGCGGGCATTCTGCTGACTGTTGCAGCGTGTGGTGGAAGCGGGGGTACCTCGGATAATACTGGCGGGATTTCAGATCTGGATGGCGATACTATTGCTGACGCTGTCGATAATTGTCCGGGAGATTCAAATTTCAGTCAGCTGGACTCCGATAGTGATGGCATTGGTGATCTATGCGATGCGACGCCGGACCCGGTAGAAACTGATCCGCTAAATCTAGATTCTGACAGAGACGGCATAGCGGACAGCCTGGATAATTGTCCAGCCGATGCTAACTCGTCACAGATGGACTCTGATGGTGATTCAATCGGTGATGTCTGTGATACCAGTACCATCAGCGACGATGATCAGGATGGATTAGCCAATTCCGTAGATAACTGTGTACTGATCAGTAACCCCAGGCAGGAAGACTCCGATGGAGATGGTCAGGGAAATGCGTGTGATAACACACCGAACGGGCCGGATACTGACGGTGACACTATAGCTGATTCATCCGATAACTGTATTGTAGTGGCTAACGCAGATCAGAGAGATGGCGACGACAACGGCGTTGGTGATGTCTGTGACAATGGCTTGTACGGGGATCTGGATTCGGACGGGATCATCAATGAGCTGGATGTTGATATTACCGGCGGATTTGACAGTAATCAGAACGGGGTGGACGATAACTTTGAACTGGATGTCATCGATAGTGATTTAGATACCGTCGCTGATGCCTTTGATAACTGTGCGTTTACTGTAAACCCCGCGCAGACAGATTCAAATTTAGATGGTGTTGGCGACGCATGTCGGATAGCCGTGTTTGGTGCTTGTGGAAATGAGGGCGGGCTGGATCCGGGCTTGCAGGCAAGCACAACAACTAGCTGGTCTGATAACTGTCATGTCCAGCGGGGCGGTGAGTGGGCTGACAGTGGTTATGCGCTGGGCATTCAAACCGTCCTCAGCTGCTTAAACTACTCTATTCAGGTCGATGGCATCTTTGGGCCTGAGACTGAATCAGTCGTGGTGGACTTTCAGGTGAGCAGAGGTCTGGGAGGCTCCGGGATTGTTGACGAGGCGACGTGGCTGGCATTGCAAAATGAGTTATTTTTCGCTCAAGACAACGGCATCTATCAGACGTACGCGGCCGGCAACTGTCTGGTGGATACAAACGACGATACCGATATTGCCTTTGACTGGGATATTGCCGAGCAGGAATGGGAAGTCGAAACCTATGATTTGTTCTCGTTTGGTTCGGGAACGGAGTGGTTTCAGTTTTCGATAGAAGAGGTGCAATACCTGCGCTAGCGGGCGGTTGCTTGTTGGCTCGTCGCTTCTCAGCGGCGAGCCAGTGATTATGGTAAGTCTGTGCGGTAGAAAATTGACTACCCGGGAGCTTGTTTTTCACCGGCGCCACGCCTGGTTCCCGGTTGATTGTCTCATCACTCGGATACTGACGGTTGAGCGTTTTCATAGTGCCGCGCTCACCGATCTGGTTTATTTCGCCGCCATTGTCGCCGAGGTTGAATCCATAGATGCATCCTGAGTTATCGAGCATCTGCCCGGTGACACCATCGTGCTGCTGACGACAGCCAGCATGACAGTGACAAACGCCGGCGGTCCTGACGATCCGCTGGGGTATGTCTAGAACGGTATAAAGATTGATGCCGCGACGGCCGGTTCCTGTGATGACTCGGGCGATGGCTATGGTTGGATTTACCCTTCGCAATCGTTGAAAACCGAGGCATTGTGTCAGTAATAATTTAATTTCGGTGACGATGAAAATATCGCCTACTTGCCACCGGGTGATATCTATCACTACCATGGTATGCTGGAGGGCTTTTTTTACAAAACAGTGTGACAATAGTTCAACCACGGTCCTGGGCGGCTGATGGCTTCCCTATTTATGCCCGATACGGGCACTGCGTTGCAAATGGTGCGACCTCAGCGTTTGATCGTTATGACTGGCGGCTACGGGCCTATCAGTTTGGTGCCGGTTAACGGGCCACGCTTCTCAAGCGATAGGATGACCTGTTTAGCGCTATTGACCCTGAATGCCGAATCCTCATGAATAATACAGTCCAGGAGACTACTGGTTGTGTAATGGTGTGCGCTTCAACGCCCGCGCATCCGCTGACTCCCAGTGACAATTTATGGTTGTGTTAGCTGCGGAAAGTGGCCATCAGGCACGACACTGGAAACAACCGCACACTGACAAAGAAAAGCGCAGCAACGGCGAGGTAACCGCGCGACTGACATGGCCGTTGCAAAGCATGGCTGTTGATAGATGCCTGTCCGGAAGCAAGAGTAGTGCAATGGTTCCTGCTTCGGGACGGGCACCGGTTTCAGCTATCCTCGTATGTTGCGCGCTATGGTTTGCAGGGTTTGCAGCGCGGCCTGCATAGAACCGGATTTGGCGCTCAGCAAAGCGCTCTGCATGCCGACTTGCTGCTGTTGCTGCAGTAGCTGTTGCGCCTGATTAAAAAGGTTGCCTGCCTGTCCCGAAATACCATTCATGACTAAACTCCTTTGACTGTTGTGATGGCCTGCCGTCAGATCTGCAACCCGACGGCTGACAGAGGGTACGGACGTTGTTCCGCAATGCAGGGACAAAAAGGAATGTCGCGTGGCATTCTTGTTTACATCAGAGGAGGGCTTACTTTACTGCCTCAAAATTGATGTACCCTACCTGGTATCCGGAACGGATCCTATGCTGGGTTATCTACGCATTTTTTGCGTAGATTATATTCTCGATACCACGTAGCGTGATAGTCGACCCATCGTTGTGAGTTAACGTTTTAACTTGTCCGTTTTTGCTTGTGGTCACGGTGTAATCACAGGCATTTCCCGAAACAGTAACAGTGTCACTGCCTTTGCCGCCCTTCACGTCGGTGTTACCGGTAGCCCGTGTCAGGTCAATGCAATCATCGCCTTTGCCAGTCTTCACAGTGTTGCCGCGACCGTCAATGGACACATGGTCCGCACCCCGTCCCGTTGTGATATCGTTGCGATTGCCGGAGACATCAACACAGTCGCGGCCTTTACCGGTTTGAATGGTGTTGCCACGCCCGTTGATAGACAACTGATCAGCACCGCGACCGGTGTTGATATCGTTGCGATTGCCGGAGACATCAACACAGTCTCGGCCTTTGCCGGTTTGAATGGTGTTGCCACGCCCGTTGACTGACAACTGATCGGCACCGCGACCGGTGTTGATATCGTTGCGATTGCCGGAGACATCAACACAGTCACGGCCTTTACCGGTTTGAATGGTGTTGCCACGCCCGGTGATAGACAACTGATCGGCACCGCGACCGGCGTTGATATCGTTGCGATTGCCAGAGACATCAACACCGTCACGGCCTTTGCCGGTTTGAATGGTGTTGCCGCGCCCGTTGACACACACTTGATCGGCGCCACGGCCGGTCTTTATATCGTTGCGGTTACCGAAGATATCAATTGCGTCGGTGCCCTTGCCGGTTTGGACAGTATCGCCATTACCGCATATGGCCACCAGTACCGCGCACCGGCCACCACTGCCGTAGTGTGACTGTGACTTGGATGAACTGCCTGTCTGAGCAGAGTGTTGCTGCAAAGCTGCCGTGGATGCTGCGCTTAATGAAATATTCATGGAAGTAGCCTCTTTGTTGTTTAATCAAGCTTCATATTCTTCCTTGATAGTTGAGTTGCAACTGGGAATTAATTCCCAAATAATAAAGTGCCCTGAGACACGGCTTGATTATTGAGGGCGCGGTCACGTTTCGGGCGGCCTCGTCGCCCGGTTGTCAGCGATTCCCGATGGCGGGCGGTCATGGATAGATCACCGGTTTCCCGGCTTTAGTGAGACATCCGTCTGGTCTTGTCGGGCGTATCGATCGGGGTCTCTGCCGTGCAGCGTTGCGGGTGATTCCGCGATCTGTGTGAGTCGCCGTGCGACAGCAATCCAGTCAGGAGGAATCCTGCCTCGTGGCATTAGTCTTTTAAGCCGACTGGCATTAAGCGGAGCATTCTGCCGGTATCTGCCAGTTGATGATTAAAATCGCCTTATGCATCAAGTAAGAAAGATCCGGTCTTCTCGCAGCGGTGTCCGGCGATGCTGAGTTCTATGGCAATGCGTTGTGACGACGACGGGGCGGCGTCCGGCCGTCTTGCAGCCTTTGCACCGGTGCTGCCAGCGGAAACACAGAATGCGATGTAAAACATTTCTGGCTATTGGCTGGATATCGAACCATACTCGTCAGCGCTACACATGCACTTAAGCTGATTGGATGAGGCCTCAGGTAGCAAACCCCCTTAGGTTGGTCCAGACTGGCCTTCGGTTCATGTCGTTACAAAAGGTGGAAGGTATTATGAGTAAGGGACAGGACAGTAAAAAAAATGCCAAGAAGCAACCGCTGTTAACTGCGAAAGAAAAAAAAGCAGCCAAGGCCGCAAAAAAAACCAAAACTAAATTATTGGGTAGCTAGTGCCCATCCGGAAACAGGGTGTCGCGAGGATCATTCAGGTGCGTGAGATTTTGCCTACCACAGGTAGGCGCTTAGTTGTTCTTAAGTAACTCCATGTGGTAGGCAAAAGATCGCGTGTCTGAGTGCTACGCAGTAGCGCTTGTTTCTGGATGGGCACTAGCTAAGCCGGTCAGGGCCTCGGCTCTGTTCCGCCGGTTTGTTGTTTGCTGACTTGCGGTGCCGCTGTGGTGTCTGACGAGCGGAGGCATTGTCGCTTGCGCAATGATATATAACTCTGCAGTAGCTGGTGTCAGCAGAAACCTGGAGGTGTGTGGCAGCCTTGTGATGCCTGGTGAATGATTCGGGCGAGTAGCGGGTGCTGCCAGGCTGTGATTGCTTAGTATCCGCAAATAGCCGCAGCGTATCGGCAGTAATAGATTCGCTACGGCGTAAACGCATAATTAGCATGCAATGAAAAATAAATAACATCGTTGCGAAAGCGGCTTGACGTGACCCGTGTATACAATACCGGCACAGCGTCTAGAAACCGGTGCTGATTGTATTCGAGCGATGCGCTCAGCGAAAAATTGTCAGTCGTTCTATGGGTGGCTTCCAACGCCAGCACATGGTTGTTTTCGTAAACGGTTCCGCCATTGGCCAGTATCCGACCATCCAGATCATCGCGCAGGTACTGTTGATAGTAGTATCCGATGTGACCGAGCCAGCGCTGTCTTCTTGTGCTGAAACCGCCGCCTACCCGATAGAACCAGGCATTGTTCTGCATGTCTTTCACTGGCGCTACGCCGAGTTCCCGGTTGATTGTCTCATCACTCGGATACTGACGGTTGAGCGTTTTTATAGTGCCGCATTCACCGATCTGGTTTATTTCGCCGCCATTGTCGCCGAAGTTGAATCCATAGTTGCAACCGGAATTATCGCGCACCTGCCCGGTGACACCATCGTGCCTGGAGGTGATGCGTCCCATGCCAGTAAAAAATGTCAGATGATTATGTGTTGACAGCTTACGCGTTTGTGAAATATTGGTTTGCCACTGCAGATCAGCGGGGCTGTGTATTCGCAGTGAGGTCAGCAGGTTGCTGCTTACTTGCGTATAGGAATTTTTATCCAGCGCCGAACTGCGGTTTGAGCTGACATTGAATTCGAGTGCTGTGCGGGTGCCGGCCTCAATCGCGGGTAGCTGGTACTGTGCGCCGATGCTGAACTTGTTAAAAGTGAAATTGTCGCGAAGCGAGACAAACTGTTGTAGTTGTGTTTTACCCTGAAGATACCACGACGGACTTGCCTGCCAGCCGAATGCCAGATTTTTACTCTGGTAGCGTGGTTGTTGTTTAGGGGTGGCGAATCCGCCACCGGGTAGATTTGGTGTGTAGTTAACCGTGTCGCCGACCGTGGAGTAACCGAGCCTTAACATCGCCTTGGATGCTGATGTTGTGGCTGGAATGCCAGGCCAGTTTGTCGCAAAAGCTGCGTGTGATAACACGCAGCTTCCGACGAGTAACGATAGTGTTAAACGATGCATATGCCTGTGTAAGTTTTTAATAAAGCGCATATACGAGCCCACTACCCAAAGTGATTCTACTGACTCTAGCGAGTAGTAAAATATCCCTGCAGGCCATTGCCTGTGATGCTTTCATTAGCGGTGGTGATGGTATACTGTGTCGCGCTTGTTTCGACATCGGTCCCTGAGTTAACGCCAAAGGTGATACCGTTGATGATCAGCGTCAGGCGGTAGTTGCCGCTTTCCCGGGTAAAGTTGTAGTAGCCCTGATCAGTGAGATCGTCTTCCAGTTTGGCGATAGAAAATTCAAAGTTGCCGTCTTCGTTAGTGGCAAAGTAATCCTGCGCCGCATCTGTGGTGACATTGGTGATCACGCCAAACTGATCTACCGCTCTGGCATGAATAATAGTTCCTGTGGGTACAGTCACTTTTATACTTTTGCTGTCACCGGCTTTCATGGTCAGCTTGGCGCCTGACATGGTAACCGACATCTTGCGGTTATCGAGCGGCATCATCGATTGAAACTCAAGTGCCACATTGACAGTTTCATTGTCGAGCGTTTTTTTAATTTTAAAGCCATTGGTGGCAAACTCGACCCATTGTGCGTTGAAGCTGCTGTCGACAAGATAGCCTGACGGAAACAGTGTCGAGTTCTGGAAGTCATTTAAGCTGAAGTGATTTGCGTAGTAGTTATAATTGGCAAATTGTGAATCATAGGCTTCCTGTTGCTGGTAGTTGGCACTTTTAAAACGTACCAGCGGTGCGGTTCTATCGATAGCGAAAGCGTGATTTGACGTCGCATTGCCGACGTCAACCGCAATGTCAATCTGACCGATATTGGCCGATTTCTCAATGGCAGAATTAATCAGCTGAAGTTCTTTCGCAGCATCGATCTGGCGCTGTGATGATAGTGCCAGGTCTGGTGCCGCTACAACCAGCTGTTCGTTCAGAGCGCTGACAATAGTGGCCGTATCGTTGGTGAGATCAAATGGCGTCTGGGTGGCAAGCACTTGTGATAGCTGCTCAGTGACTGACGCGTAATCCTCAACGCTGTCAGAGAAATTACTGATCAGCTGATTGATTTGCGCGTTAACTTTAGCGATCTCCAGATTCTCAGCCGGATTGGTGGCGAGATCGAGATTGGGGATATTCAGTGAAACAGCAAGGTTGGCCACAGCCGCTTCATAGTTCGATGCATCAAAGCTGCCGTTGGTACTGGCCATGCTGGTGGCGATTGTCGACAGTGGTGTGACATACGGAGAGCCGCCGGGGGCTTTCAGCTCACCGTCGAAAGGTGTGCCACCGCTGGTGGCCGTTTCATCAAAGCCGACGTCCGAGCCGCCACGTACGCTGACAATATTGGTGTCTTCGGGGCATTCGAACATTCCTGCCGCTTCGGTCTGACCATTGCTGACGCCGTCGCAATAGACGTTGCCGCCAACGATGTAGCCGTCAATTGCCTGACCGGTTTGCTTGTTGAGGCCTTCGATGGCCGATGAACTATTGCCACAGCCGACCAGACCCGCCAGGCTGAGCCCGATGACGGCGGCCAGTGTTTGCTTTATCGTAGTTTTTTCCATAGTGCTATCCCTGTTGTTAGTAAAACCGCAGTGTGCCGCTCTTGTCCTATGTGCTGCTGTGCGTAGGTATCCGGCGATGTTCCGTTGGATGGTAAAAGCGGCATTGGTCACCAGCAGGCGACCCGGTCGATTGCCTGAAGCAATCCGGTGCGAGTGTTTTTTTCCCTGGTGTTATAACGGTTCGTGCTACAGCGGATCATCGATGGATAAATAATCGGCCTGTCACGCCCCATGCCTGCTGTGTAGCAAGCAACGGGCCTTACGTTGCACAGGCTACAACCGGCACTCAGACATAGGTTGCTGTCGTCGGCGCGTAGTGCGTGCTATAGCAAGTGTTAGCCGGGGCCGCTGATGTTCATTGCTATACGGTCAGTGTTCTGCCATCAAACAGATCAGCTGCAGGACTTGCCGGTCCGGGAGGCGAGGCAATCTATCGATTTTTAGTGAGTCGGGCTGGCGCGGGTATATTTCGGTGCGGCGTTTTAGGCGATAGGTATCAGTCGGGGGATAGATCGATTACGGTCATTTCACAGCGAGTGCCAAGACGCATGGTCGGGCCCCAGGTGCCGGTGCCCGGCGAGACGTACAGATGGCTGTTGTTATGCCGGAAATACCCGGCCACCTGCGCGAACTGGAATCTGACCAGATAGCCGAACGGCCAGATTTGTCCGCCGTGGGTGTGACCGGCGAGCATCAGATCGATGCCGTGCTCGCAGGCGGATTGCCAGCCGTCCGGTTTGTGGTACAGCAGTATCTGGAAACGCGTTGAATCTGTGGCGAGTGCCGGTAACTGCCGGCTGACTTGTGTTCGGTCGTCGGCATCATCTATGCCGATGATGGTCAGTGCATCATGCTGCAGGCTGCGGTCACGTAGAATGTTAACGCGGTTGTGTTCAATCGATTGGATGGCGGCGGGTAGATCGACATAGCGTTCGTGATTGCCAATACACATATAGACCGGGCAGTTGAAGTCAGCCAGTGGTTGCAAGGTGTGTTTGTCGACCTGGCTTGAATCGAGAAGGTCGCCGGTAATAAATACCGCTTCGGGCTGGTGGGTTTTAGCCTGCTGCACGGCTTTGTGAATGAATTGCCGATTGCGGCTACCGGCGTGAATATCACTCAATTGTACAAAGCGATAGCGGCGGTCCAGCTTCGGGCTTTTGATGCTGAGGTTTTTATTGTGGATAGAGGTGGCGGCAATGCCACCGGTGATACAGAGCGCTATCCAGACCACCAGTGCAATAACGCCAACCGTCGTCGCTGGCAGGAGCCAGAGCAATGGGCTGCAGAAAACCACCACCGAGAATAAAATGGTAGCCACACCGATCCACTGTACCGCCGGCCACTTATATACTGTGCTTGCCAACTGTACGGAGTGCCACATCCAGAGCGTGACGGGAGGTGCCGCAATCAGGCTATAGATCAGTGCCGCAAAGGTGCTGCTGTCCAGCAACCAGGACAGTAAAACGGAAATTGGCATGCAGGCGATCAGCCAGATGATGCATCCGGCGATTGCGAGAAATCGAATTGAGCGCATAGTAACCGCGAGTCGGCAGCAGGGCAGTTGATTGTATCAGTGCGGTGATTTAAGTGCTGATGTGATGAATACCAAGTACGGTGTCTATTGCCGTCTAGCGTGCGTGCGGGTGCCTGGCAGAGTTGCGTTTTGATCGCAGGTGTAGTTGTCGTCGACGAATAAGCAATAATATAGCGACCAGCAGCGTCGGGTACTCCAGAGTGCCTGTGCCGGAGAAGTTGAGGCTGACAGTGGTATCGATACTCCAGTCATCATCGTAGTATCTGCTTTCAAACGGCAGGCCATGAAAGTGGCTGGAGTGTTCGGGGCCGTAGTGGCTCAGCAGCGCATGGCTGCTGGAATCGTATATTTCGATGTGATGATCGTAGTATCCATTCGGGTAGCCGGAGTCGAGTACGGCATCAATGATGTAGTAGTCGTTACTGTCACTGCCGTAGATCGAAAAATCTCCTGTGACTGCGTACTCGTGCCAGGTGCCGCCGTTGTGACTTAGATACAGTACTGCATAGACTGACGAGAGACTGAAATACGTATCGACATCGAGCGTGAGTCTGAAGCCCGAATAATGACCGTCGTTGTCATAGTCGTAATTCAGGCTGAGTATCGCCTCGCGTACCCAGTAGTTGTCGTTGTGGCTGGCAATCCCCCGGTCTTTTGTCGGTCTGTCACTTTGTACTGCGGTGCCTGCCTCGCTTTGCAATGACGGGTAGTTGTGTGTGGTGGCCACGCCGTTCTCGGTAATCGTGGTACTGCGCGGCGCTGTGACTTGCAGGGTATCGGCTAGCGCCGGGGCGCTGCCGGGTCCTGTCGCCAGAGTAACTACCAGAGCCAGGGCGTTAAAAAAACCGGGCGACCGGAATCGCGTCCGCTGCGTGAGTGGCCGGCAGACTGTATTTGTTTGATGAAGGTTATTGCCCGGTGAGCAGGTAGATTGCTTAGCCATGGTTATCCCGTGCGTGTCTTTGAGCGTGGGATTAATAAGGCCACAGTTGCGCTGAATCTATTCTGAACTCTGCATCACTCTGACCGCTTGCACGGCGGCTTGCTGCTGTTGGCAGCGGGAGGCGGCGCAAAAGCGTGCCGATTGTGCGGTGTGTCGTGTGCCCGGCCCGGCGGGATACCGGGCAGTGGGGGAGGCTTACCCTTTACTGTTTTGCGGTAGGTTGCGCTCGAACAGGGCAAACACTTTTGCCCAGCTGGTTTCGGAGGCCAGCGCGTTGTAGGCAGCGCGTTCCAGAAAGCAGTAACCGTGATCGGCGTTTTCAAAGACGTCGACTTTAAAATGCGCGCCGCAGGCTTCTAAGGCGTCGAGCAGTGTTTCGACGTAGTCTTTGGGTGTGTAGCTGTCGAGTGCGCCAAAGCCGTAGTAAAGTTCGGCTTTAATGGGGGCCAGGTGCAGGTGCGGGGAGTCGTCGTCTTCAGTGACCAGTCGTGTGCCGTACAGAGATGCCGCACAGGCGATACGATCCGGAAAACGGGCTGCGGTGGTGGTGACAAAGCGACCGCTCATGCAATAACCGATGGTGCCGATGTGATCGGCAAGTACTTCGGCACGACCGTCCAGATAGCCGATGATACCGGCGGTGTCCTGGTTGATGTCTTCGTCGGTGAGGCCGCGATAGGCCGACAGGATAACCGTGGTCATAGCGTCAGTACGGCGCGCGGTATCGAAGCGCAGAGTGCCATAGCGATGGTATAGATCGGGCACTATGCACGCATAGCCCTGCTTGGCGATGCGTCGAGCCATATTGTGCAGCTCTTCGCGAATGCCCGGGGCGTCCATGTAAAAGATGATCGGTGCCCACTTCTGCTGTAGGTCCGGGACCACGTAGAAGCATGGAATCGTCCCGTGGCCGCTGCTGACATCGACGAATTGCTCGTGCATGGTAGTCTCTGTGTTGTACTGTTGATAATCAGGTGTGAGGATGTCGCTGTGCCAGTTGTGCTCAGTGTTACGGTCTATTGTATGTCAATCCAGAATAGCTTTGATATGAGAATTTTCTCCGGTATCGATCAGCAGAGACCGTCGATATGGGCGTCCGGCCGGACAGTAGCGCCAAGTGGGGTGTTGCGGTGAGGCTGGTGGCGTGGAATATCAGAGCCGGTGGTGGTGTCAGAGCAGAGGGGATTGTGGATCAGCTGATCACCTGGGCCCCCGATGTAATAGCGCTGTCAGAGTTCCGCGGCACTGAGCCCAGTGTCTCTATTGCGCGTGAGTTAAACCAAGCCGGGTTCTGTCACCAGCGCAGCACTGCAGACCCCGCAGCCCCCGCCGTAAATGCGTTGCTGATCGCCTCGCGCTATCCGTTGCGCGTTGTGTCATTACGGCGAGCGCCGGTTGAGCCGCGCCGCTGGCTGCACGTGATTGTCAATGGCCCGCTGCCAATGGCAGTGATGGCAATCCATATTCCCAATCGGGTGACTGGAGCCAAGTATCCGTTTATGAATTCGGTGATGGACGTGGTTACCCACTGGCGTGGTCCACCGGCAGTTATCATGGGGGACACCAACTCCGGTCACATTGGCCTTGACGAAGAATCCCCCGCGTTCAACAGCACTGAGGATCTCTGGTTACAGCAAATGAACCAGCGGCGCTGGCGCGATGTATTCCGTATGCTGTATCCCGATAAACCAGAGTACACCTGGTACTCCCCGAATGGTCGCAACGGGTTTCGGCTCGATCAGATGTATCTGCACCCGGCGCTCGCCTGCAAAGTCCATCGCTTTCGTCATCAGTGGGGTGGCCATGCTTTGCGTGACAATGAAACGGTTAATCGTGCATCGCAACTGGCAGCCGGTGAACGGCTTGAAATACTCAGTGATCATGCCGCCATGATTCTCGATCTTTGGCTGCCGTGATGCGTCAGCGTTTGCCGTCGCCATTGCGGTGCTTGTTTATTGTCGCCGTGCGGGTAACCATACAGAGGAACGCCGCCTATCGCGGTTGAACAGGAGACCTGCAATGATCTGGTTGTTACTTGGAGTACTGCTGTGGAGTGTTGCGCACTTTGTCCCGGTGCTGGCACGACCTTTTCGTGAAACGCTCATCAGTAATCTGGGTGCGGGACCTTATCGTGGTGTGTTCTCGCTGGTGATCGTTTTCTCCATGGCACTGATTGTGACTGGATGGCGGTCGGTGCCTGAAACCCTGATCTACCAACTGCCCGGTTGGAGCCGGCCGGTGGGTATCCTGCTGATGCTGGTGGCCTTTGTGTTGTTTGCGGCTTCGAGCGGTAAGTCGATTATCAAGCAGTTTATCCGTCATCCAATGCTGACCGGTGTGGTGGTCTGGTCAATCAGCCACTTGCTGAACAATGGCACTGGCAGGGCACTAGTGCTGTTTGGTGGCCTGGGTGTGTGGGCTGTGGTGCAGATGGTTCTGACTAATCGCCGGGATGGTGCGTATCAGAAGCCGGCCGTACCGGTGTTGGCCCGGGAAATTAAAATTTGGGGGATCGCCGTTGTTGTGTTTGTCGCAGTGATGTTTCTGCATCCGTACTTTGCCGGTGTCAGGGTGGTCCCGTAGCGGTTGGTAATAGCCGGTGTGTTTTAAATCAATTTTTAGACAGGTTTAATTTATCTATGCCCGTGAAAACAGTTGAGGCTGGAGTACTAAATGTTGCGTATTACGAATCCGGCCCCGACGACGGCGACGTCGTTATTCTACTTCATGGATTTCCCTACGATATCCATGCCTATGATCAGGTGGCAAAATCGCTGGCAGCATCCGGCTACCGCTGCATTGTGCCGTTTTTGCGAGGCTATGGCGCCACGGAATTTCTATCATCGCAAACGGTGCGGTCAGGCCAGCAGGCGGCTATTGGCTATGACTTACTGGCACTGATGGATGCACTGAATATTCCGCAAGCGCTGTTGGGTGGCTATGACTGGGGTGGCAGAGCGGCGTGTATTGTGGCCGCTCTTTGGCCGCATCGAGTACAGGGCCTGGTCAGTTGCGGGCAGGGCTATAATATTCAACATATTTCTACAGCGAGCCAGCCTGTGAGCCCTGAAGAAGAGCATCGCTACTGGTATCAGTATTACTTTCATACCGAGCGCGGCCGCGAGGGATTGCGAAAAAACCGCTATGCGCTGTGTCAGTACATCTGGTCGTTGTGGTCGCCGCAGTGGAAGTTCGACGAAGCGACTTATTATCAATCATCAGTAGCTTTCGAGAACCCGGATTTTGTTGATGTTGTCGTGCATTCTTATCGGCATCGGTTTGGCGGTATCAGCGGCGATCCCGCGTTGGATGCGATAGAAGCCCGTCTGGCTGATCAGCCTGTTATTTCTGTGCCTACCGTGGTTTTGCAGGGCGAGGCCGATGGCGTGGATCCGGCCATCGATGCAGATAATGACGCCGCTAAATTCAAAGCATTTTATGATAGATGGCAACTGCCTGCGGTTGGTCATAATGTCCCGCAGGAAGATCCGGATAGCTTTGTCAGGGCGGTGCTCAAGGTCGCGGCAAATGGTGGCTGACAGACGGTATTGTTTTGCGGTCTTTGGTGTCGGAGTACCAGTGCCGGCTTACGCGGTTAAATAATCGGATGATGACAATTTCCCGTGCGAGTTACTGCGTTGTGCTGCTGTTTCTGATTAGCAGCGTGCTTGCCGCCTGCAAATCAAAGCACGAGGTGTCCGCAGAGTCACTAGACCGGTCGCACCCTATTGATGCGATTCGCTTTGCCAGCTTTAATATTCACTATATTGCAGCGGGTCAGAAAAAGCTCGACTGGGATAATCGCAAACATGCGGTTGTGAAATCACTGCGGGAGATCGACGCCGATATTATTGCCTTTCAAGAGATGGAAACGTTTGCCGGTGGCAGCTTCAACCGGGAGAACAGGCAGCTTGACTGGATAACGCAGCATTTTTCGCAGTATCGGGCCGGGGCTTTTGGCGATGCAAGCGTCTACCCCGGGACGCAACCTATATTGTATCGACATGAGCGCTTTGAGCAGTTGGATCAGGGCTTTTTCTTTTTCTCCGACACCCCGGAAGTAATCTACTCGAGAACCTTCAATGGCAGTTGGCCGGCCTTTTGTTCGTGGAGTTTGCTAAAAGACAAGCAAACGGGCGAATCATTTACCGTGTTTAATGTGCACTTCGAATATAAAAGCATGAGTAACCGGTCGAAGTCGGCAAAGCTTGTGTCGCAGCGAATCAGGCCATTGGTGGCAAACGGTCAAACCGTTGTCTTGCTGGGCGATACCAATGCCCCCGGCTTTACCCCGACGATGCGAACCCTGAAAAACATACCGCTGCAGCTGGCACCATCAGCGGGCGCGACTTTTCATTTGAATCGAGGGTGGCATTTGATTCCGGCCATCGACCATGTACTGTACAGCGCGCCGTTCAGGCAACTTGGCCGCACGCGGCTGTGGCGTAACAACTATGACGGAGTCTGGCCGACAGATCACTACCCGGTAAGTGTCGATTTGATCGTTCCCCGGTAGCGGATGGCTGCGGGTGTGACTGGCAGCGCTGGATGAGTTAAACTTTTGAGTCGCTGTTTTTGCTCCGGCCTACGGCGTCTCAAATGATTGCGCATTGCGACCCGGCACGAGGAAAATATGTCTAAAATTCATATCCAGTTTACGTTGTTCTCGGCATTTTATACGCCGTTGATCTCTACCATGTCGGGTGGTTTTTTAAAGCAGGAAGGACTTGACTTCGAATGGTCGGTAGCGGCACCGGGGACATCAGCGGTTGAGGCCATTGAAAACGGCACCGCACAGGTTATTCAGTCAGCGCCCAGTCAGGGATTCAATTCCCTGAAAAAAGGTCGGCAGCCGGTGGCGGTTCACTTCGCGCAGGTCAACGAAATGGATGGTTTTTTTATCACCGGCCGTGAACCGGATCCTGCCTTTGACTGGCGCAAGCTTGAGGGTGCCGAGGTGGTGATGTTCAAGGCGGGTCAGCCCAATGCCATGTTTCGCTACGCCTGCCACAAAGCGGCAATCGACTACAACAAAATTATTGCCATTACCCCCGGTGGTGCGGATGCGATTGATGCAGCGTTTCGCGAAGGGCAGGGGCAATACGTACAGCAGCAGGGACCCTACCCGCAACAGCTTGAACTGGACAACAGCGGTACTATCGTCGCGCAGGTGGGGCCGCAAATTGGTCCCAATGCGTTTTCCAGTCTGGCGGCCAGCCGCGAGTGGCTGGCAACTGACGAGGCCGTGGCGTTTACCCGGGCTTACGCCAAAACGCGCCGGTATCTCAATGAGGTCAGTGCGGCGGAGATTGCCTCTGCCCAGGCAGCGTATTTTCCCGATACCGATCCCAAAGCGCTGGAGCAATGCATCGATACCTACCAGAAACTGGGCTGCTGGACGCCACACGTGGAGATCACTGAGCAGGCTTTTGAAGTAATACTGGATATTTTCCAGCATACTGGTTCGATTACTGAGCGCTATGGCTATGATCAGGTGTGTGCTAAACCACCGGGTCTATAGAAACGGCTGAGATGCCTGTCGGTTAGTGAGTCATCGCATAGATCAGGTAATTTATGCCAAAGCGATAGGCCAGTGTTGTCATCGCCAGCGGGTACACCGGATCATCGGCGTGCTCCCAGGCATCTCCCATATCCATATTAAAGTTGATCGCCACCATCAGGCGATCATTAGCGTCGTAGATGCCACGCCATCGTGGTGGCGTATGTGGCATGTGTACTTGCATGCCTTCACCGCTCTGGTACAAATGACGGCGGCCGGGTATCTGCGTGCGCTGTTCCAGATCAAACAAGACATGCAGCAGCTCGTCACCGGCGGGGATATCGACGATCTCATACTCGTGTAATACTTCGTCGAGCACGTCTGTAAAGATGGCCCACTGCTGCGGACCGTGGAAATCATCGACCACCATAAAACCACCGCGCAAGAGGTACTCGCGCAACTGTTTTTTTTCGGTGCTGTTTAGCTGCCAGCGCCCCACTTGCTGGACCAACAGCCAGGGGAAGTCAAACAGTGCTTGATCGCCGAGGCGGATATGCCGGCTGTCGGGCGCGATATCGATACTGGTATAGCGCATCACTCCGCTGGTGAAATGCTGTTCTG
Organism: uncultured Granulosicoccaceae bacterium; assembly: GCA_938003855.1. Classification (GTDB taxonomy): domain Bacteria; phylum Pseudomonadota; class Gammaproteobacteria; order Granulosicoccales; family Granulosicoccaceae. The sequence continues at coordinate 39,057 of CALKXD010000025.1, forward strand.
CCTCCGGCCAGTCTATCGCCCACCACGGGCGGCCCGGTCCCCAGCTACTGAGCATGTTGGTATCGAAGATCAACCGGGCGATCTCGAGTTCGTTGCGGGGCGGTGCTGATGTGTCGGTGTTTTGCGCGAAGCCGGTGGTGTGAAAAAGCACCAGTAACAGCAACAGTCTGACGCCGTTCGGCAGTTGCCTGCGATATCGCCGCAGAACCCTGCTGTGGCGGTCTGCGCTATCCGCACCGTGTGAATCGGGTGTCATGCCCCCAGAGTAAAGGAAACCGGCTGCCCGAGCCATAGCGGCGCTGACTGAACTGTATAAGCGCACGTCCGGCCGGCACACGTGCTGCCCGGGGTGCTAAGCTGTGCAGGGGTTCGACGACCACACAAAAAAACCACTATGCAACCAACTTTTGACTTAAGCGGTAAGCGGGTACTTGTCACTGGCGGGGCTTCCGGCATCGGCCTGGCGACAGTGAGGGCGTTTGCGGCCAATGGCGCTGCCGTTGCGATCAATGATCTGCCGGGTGACCGTCTGGATGCGGCGGTGGACGAGTGTAAATCCAAAGGCTACACGGTGTTCAATGTGGCCGCAGATCTGGCTGATGCGGATGGTGTTGACGCGATGGTCGGCAATGCAGTCAGACACCTGAACGGGCTGGATTATCTGATCAATAATGCAGGCACACCGGCGACAACAACACCGATACCGGCGGCCGATTTCAATCGGCAGACAGAAGCGCTGTGGAGCACGCTTCTGAGTGTGAATTTGCTGGGGCCGTATCGGTGTACCAAAGCGGCATCAAAAGCGTTGCTTGATTCGGGCGGGGCGATTGTTAATACCGCTTCGGTGTCGGCTTTTGGCGGCGGCGGATCCAGCTCACCGTACTGTGCTACCAAGGCTGCGCTGCTGGCGCTGACCAGAGAGTGGGCCCGGGCGCTGGCACCGGCAGTGCGAGTCAATGCTATAGCTCCGGGTCTTGTCGACTCTGACTGGATGTGTCGCTTCGAGGAGACAGAGTTTGATATCGCCGCCTCGGTGCCACTACAGAGACAGGGGCTGGCGCAGGAGTATGCGGGGACTATTGTATTTCTTGCAGCCGGTGCAACCTACATGACCGGTCAGACGGTCATCGTGGACGGCGGTCTGCTGGCATGAGCAAGCGCCCATGCCGTCGCGTTAAAAAAAGGGGCAACACAGTCATTTGCCCCCGAAAATAGTCAGGAGAACAACGTGCCCCCGTTGATATCGACGTTAGTGCCAGTCACAAAAGCCGCTTCATCGCTGGCCAGATAAAAACACAGATTGGCAACATCTTCAGAGGTGCCTTCGCGTTTTAGTGGCGTGATGTTGGCCACGTGAGTACGTACTTCAGGTTTGGTAAACACATTGTGGAAGTCGGTGTCGATCATTCCGGGGCATACCGAGTTCACTCGAATGCCGGGGGACAGCTCTTTGGCGAGGCCGCGAGTCATCGTCATGACTGCACCTTTGGACGCCGCGTAAGCAACTGCGCCAGGCCCGCCGCCATCACGACCTGCCTGCGATGCGGTGACCACGATAGAGCCGCTCTCATTCATGTGTGGAACAGCTGCTCGAACCACATATAGAAACGATGTGGCATTGAGGTTCATTACAGCATGCCAGTGCTCAGAGGTTAATTCGGGAAGTGTTTTACGTGCAACCAGACCCCCGGTGATGTGCATGACCGAATCGATCTTGCCGTAGGTATCAACCGTTTGCTTGATGAGCGCGGCGACATCGGCTTCGCTGGTCATATCGCCCTGCAGTGCGAAAGCTGACCCGCCGGCTGCGGTGATTTCTTTGACAGCAGACTCAGCACCGTCACTGCTGCTGTGGTAGTTGATTGCCACGTTGGCGCCGCCTTGCGCACAGCGAATGGCGCAAGCCCGGCCGATATCACGGCCACCGCCTGTCACAATAACTGTCTTACCCGATAGGTTCATGGATCACCTTTGTCTATAAATGTTTAAAGAATGCCGTGCTAACTACACTGCGGACAGCGAATTATGCCTTTGCCAGTTTTTGGATTTTGACTTTGAATGTGTCTTCATTGGCATCGGTAAAATACAAGTCGCAGTCATAGCCCTGATCATCCATAAAATGGAAAATTCGTTTGGGCTGCTTGACTGGATAGGGGACCAGCAGGGTCGCGATACGGTGGCGTTTGGCGGCGTTAAATGATGCACACACATGGGTGCTTACCGGCAGGCCTTCGATTTCGGACATATCAACACCGGGGAAGCCGGTCACCTGATTGATCTCAGGCGTGCCTGACTCTGACCAGACAAACTGCCCGTAGAAGCCGGCGTTTTTACCATGGTAGCGGAACGCATTGTTACTCAGCTGGGTAGGGCCGTTGGCGTGCAACAGCCAGTCGATAGTCACAGGTTCACTGGCGTCGATGCTGTCGACGATAACAAAGTAGCTGTTGCGCACAAAATACACTTCTCGCAATACCTGCTCGACCGAAGTATTGACCGACCGGTAGGCTGGTGTTGCATCGCCTTTTATATAAATGTGGTCGCTGTGTTGCCGGGCATCGATTATTTTCCCGGAGGCGGCGATTGCGCGTGATTTATCCTGATCGGCGTATTGGCCTTTGCCGTTAATGAGGATAGCGTTTTTAGAGCGTGTTTGTCGCCGCCAGTTTTTGTGCATAGAGCTGTTAAAGGCAACATAGTAGCCCGACTGAATGGCCAGGTCCTCACCGTAAGCCGACATCACAAAGGCATTCTGATCGCCGTGGCTGTGACTGACCGAGCCAAATGAACTGGCTTTGAAGATAAACTGTATATGCTCGGCGGGATCGTCGGGTCGCACTTGTATGGCGACCCAGCCGGTGCCTTTAAACCAGCGTAGTGTTTCGATGTCTTTCGGGGGGACGGCTGGCACCGGTTTGTAGTCGTGCCGGTACACCATGTCGTCGAAATTCAGGTCCCACCAGCCATAGTTATAGAATTCCATCTCAGTGCCGGGGTCATTGCGCAGAATTTCCTCGAAGTACCATTGATAAGCGCCATTGCCGGTGACTCCGGCAAACTGCCGCAGGTTATAGCCGATCTTCAGGCAGGGCAGGTCGCCCATGGTGGAGTCATCGCCAAAGGTGCCGCGTCGGGTGTCGGGTGCTTTGGTATAGAGCGGGAAGTCACCCGTGTGCTGAAAGAACGGCCGCTGGTAGAGGTCGAGCCCGGTGTAGCTTTTTAACAGGTTGGCGGCATCGATCAGGTAGGCCATGCCGGTCATCCAGTAGTGCGGGCCCTCGGCCCAGCCTCCGTCGTCGTCACCCCAGGGGGAATACACGGTAAATAAAAATTCGATGGAGTAGTCCAGCCAGTCACGCGCCTCGGGTTCTTCATCGAGCATTGCGATGCAGGCAGGGATCAGCACCGCCGACACCGAGCGCACGGCATGGCTGTCGTAGGGAAACAGATTAATGTTAGCGTTTTCTATAACGTGGTCCGCGACCTGTCTGGTGCGCGCCAGCAGGGCGGCACGAACCTGTGTGCGTTCGTTGTCGTTAAGCTGATCGTGCAGCCAGTCATAGCCCCAGGCCAGCGCAAGGTTGACGCGAAACGCCCATTCGTCGGTGTAACTTCTGGAGGTAGTACCGTCAGGGTCCCAGGTGGCAGCGGACATCAGCCACTGCTTCGCCTGTGACAGTATTTGTTTGTCGTTCTGCACCTTGCCGGCTATGGCGAGGTGGCGAATGGCGTAGAGGAGCTCCTGGCAATCTATATAGGTCTGTCGCCACACTGGCGGAGTGCGGGTATTGTCGGGGTAGGGCGCGGGTTCCTGCATGATCTCGCAGTCGAGCCATGGCTGTACTGATTTTTGCCGGAACGTTGCCCAGCCGCAGTGATCGGGATTCGTGCTGAGTTGCTTTTTGAAGTGATCCAGTGACTCAGGGTTCAGCCATAAACGAGGGTGAGCCCTATTGCACTGTGTGTAGCGATCAGCGCGCGACGGCAGCGCTGTTGCCGGTATGCCGGCTTCGATCACAAAGCGTCTGGACTGACTCCAGTTGCTAATTGCCTGTTGTGTGTCGGGACACCACTGTGCGTAGGACCAGTGGTATTCACCGGGCTCCAGTGTACTGGCCGGTGTGAAGAAATTGATCGGCACATGGTTGAATGACCGTGTATTGGCTTCGGGGTACTGCCTGTCTGTTGAAACGCGCACGGTATAGAACGCATTGTCGTCCAGTACTGGAATCCAGCTGAAGCGTGGCGGATTTTCCGGCAGGACTGCATTGTCTGCGGGCGCGTAATCAATAGTAAGCCGGCCAGCGGGAGGTTCATCCAGATAGCGACCCGTGTGGGCTGAGTCCTGCATTAAAGAGGTATACCTGTTTAATCTATG
>CALKXD010000026.1 GCA_938003855.1 uncultured Granulosicoccaceae bacterium
GGTTAATTAAAGGTTGTTGACAATTTGGGGCTGTAGTTTTTTGTAACTGAATTGCCGTGTGTTGCAGAGATCTTAGCCGTCTATAGACAGAGTACATAAATTTCATGCAGGGGGCAGACCAGCATTGACGTTACCGGCGACGGCTGAGGTGCGGTGTCACAGCGCTTTTTTTTAAGCTGATTGAGCTCGGCAATGAAACTATCGCCGACGCCATACAACTCCCTGTCAACATCGTAGCTGTGATAGCACAGCGGTCTGAGGGTATGATAAGCGACGTGAGCACAGTCGGATGCCATGCAGCCCGGTCAGCCGCCGATCTGTCTGTGGTAGCCTGTGTTCTTTACCTGATAAAAATACCGGTCTGGCCATCTGTGCTCTGGAGTGACGTTTAAATGAACTTTGAAACCCTGACATTCGATATTGCCAATAATATCGCCACTATTACTCTCAACCGGCCCGATGATGCCAACGCCTTGAATGAGAGCATGGCCGAAGAGCTATTTGAAGTCTCTGTCCTTTGCAGCAGTGATCCGCAAGTGCGCGCGGTAGTCTGGACTGGTAACGGCAAGATGTTCTGTGCCGGAGGTGATCTGCGTGATATGCACTCACAGGGGGATAAAAAGCCTGCTCATCTGGTGCGAATGGCCACACGCCTGCACGGAGCGGTTATCCGTTTAAATCAAATGGACGCGCCCGTGGTGATGGCTATCAATGGTACCGCGGCGGGCGGTGGTTTCTCGATGGCGTTGTCGGGTGATTTTGTTTTTGCCTCGGAGAAAGCCAAATTTATATCCGCCTACACGGCGTCCGGGTTAACACCGGATGGTTCGTCCACCTATTTTCTAGCCAAGCATGTCGGTCTAATGCGCGCAAAAGAACTATTGTTTACTAATCGTATGCTCACGGCGCAGGAAGCGATGGACTGGGGGATAGTTAACCGTGTGGTCGCCCCGGATGAGCTGTTAACCGAGGCTAACAAAATGGCGGCTGTATTCGCAGCCGGGCCGACAAAAGCCTATGGTGGACTTAAAAAACTGTTACTCGGTGCCTACGACGCACCGATGGAGCAGCAACTGGAAAGAGAGACTCAGGGAATCTCCGGCATGATGCGAACACACGACGGCCCGCACGGACTGGAATCGTTCCTTAATAAAAAGACTCCGGTTTTTAAAGGCGAGTAATCGCTCGCAAAGCACATGGGCAGGTCTGCCCTATATTTATATCGGGCTGCCCAGTGGGGTTGGCTGCTGATGCTGAAGACCGGTATCAACGATGCCCAGGTCACTCAAATGGGGCCCGGCGTTACACACCAGTGAAGCGCCGAAGCAGGCTTTAAAAACCAGATACGGCGGTTGCCATTCGACGACCTGGTCCATCGCATCTCTAATGGCTCTGAACTGCGCTGCCATTGTTGCGGTCGGCTGTTCGCTGACGAGTCCGGCAATCGGCAGTGCCAGGCTGGCCAGCACAACGCCGTTTTGTATCACAGCCAGTCCACCGCCCATGGCAGCGACGGCATTGGCGGCGCTGGCGATATCGTTTTCATTGCTGCCGAATATCGTCAGGTTGTGTGAGTCATGAGAGACCGTGGTGGCGAATGCGCCGCACCAGGTCCCCCATTGTCCCAGATAGGCAATACGTGGCAGTGAATCCGCCTTGAATCGATTGATGATCGCCATCCGCAGCAGATCATCGGGTGCCTGTACTATCCCGTCGCTTACTGCCAGTTCGCGTTTACCCCATTCGGTGAATCGTGGTTTTTCGATAACCGATACCGTCGCTGTGGATCCGGCTGCGGCGACCCGGAAATCACTGGCCTGCCAGTTGCCCCTGAGAGTGGTATTGGTCAGTGCCGGGTGCATCGGCACGACCGCAGGGGTGTCGAGAAGTCGGCCGTCGCGGGCGACGCACGTGCCGTTGGCAATAGTGGCTTTGGCATTGAATTGCTGCAGCGAATCAAACAGCACCAGATCGGCTCTTTTGCCTGCCGCCACCAACCCTAGATCGGGTCGGCGCAGCCGATTAGCCGCGTTAAAGGTGGCCGCCTGTAAGGCTTGCACCGGATCAAGCCCGTAGCCTACCAGTCGGCGGACGACGTCATCGAGGCCGCCTTTGTGCAGAAGATCATCGACAAACACATCATCGGTGCAGAGCGTCAGTGTTTGTGGCATGAAGCCAAGCGTGTTGAGCGCGTCGACAAACTCGGGCAGCAGGTGATCGTGAGAGCCGCGCAACTCGATGGTGAGTCCGGCTTGAAGCTTCTGCATCAGATCGGTGGCAGAGGTAAGCTCGTGATCTGTTTCAATGCCGGCGGCTGCGTAGGCATTTAGCGACTGACCGGTGAGTCCACGTGCATGACCGCAGACGCGCTTACCGGTATCGAGGCCGGCCTGCACTATACCGCGGAATCTGGTGTCGTTATCGAGCACCGCCTGCATCGACATTACCTCTCCGATGCCGTGGGTATCGCTGCATGACAGCAGTGAGGCGACGATCTCCGGGGTGAAGTCAGCACCGGTGGTCTCGTAGCCGGGCGCTGATGGCACACAGGACGGCACCAGCGTCAGTATGCGCAGTAGGCTGGCGCGTGCAGCGTCAATAGCGTAGTCCATACCATCACTACCGCAGGTGTTGGCGTACTCATGGGGGTCCCAGACAATGGTGGTAACACCGCGCGGCAGAACCTGCTCGGCGTAGGCGGCCGGGGTAATCATAGAGCTTTCAATATGCAGGTGAGTGTCGATCAGGCCCGGTGTGATAAAGCAGCCAGTGGCATCAATAGTTTCATGTGCTGCGCTGAATTCCCCCGAGCTGTGTACGCTTGCGATCAGTGATCCGATCAGTCCTATATCTGCAGCACGCAGGCGACTGGTAACCATGTCGACCACCGTGCCACCGGTAATCAGCACATCGAAGGGCTGCCTGCCCTGTGCGGCGCTGACGGCGGCAATGCGAAGCTCGGCGTTGTTGATGTCTTCGTCCGGTCGTGCGGCATCGGTCATGGGGGCCTCCTGTTTAATGGTGCTGCAACAGCATCGGGGTTAGTTGTTGATCAGCGCTGCCATGCAAGTGTCGCGGGCGGCAGCCTGGTCAATGCCGACCGCCAGCTGAAATTGCGAATCGGGTCGGTCGTTTATCACTGTGCGCCCGTAGGTTTTACCGCGATCAGTGTCGACAAACAAGCTGGCGTTTTCAAAAGTGACAGACGCAGTGTCTGCGACAGCGAGTGCCGCGATTGGATCGTAGATTGACATTGATGGCCGCTGTCGTTGAAGGGCAATATCCAGATAGCCACCGAGCAGATCGCTTAGCAGTTGTCGGTTAGGTCCGGTCATCTCCGGTATGTCCTGCTCGCTAAATCCGACGCCCCGGCAGAGCTCAAGTTCTATCATTCTAAACGGACAAGCCAGTGAACTGACGATTGCCAGTGACTCCGGGTCGGCCAGCGCATTGTATTCTGCGAACTGTGAATGGTTGCCCCGGCCACGGCTGCCGCCCATCCAGGTAATCTGTTCTATCCTTGCGATGACCGTGGGGTACTGCTGCGCCAGTGTTGCCAGATTTGTCAGCGGCCCCAGGGCAAGAATCTGATGATCGCTACCTTGCATAAGCCACTTTGCCAGCGCATCTACCGCGTTAGTTGAATGTGGTTTGCTGGCGGATGCCGCCTCGTAAGGCAGTTGCCGACCGCGTGTGCGCATGCCGTGTTCGCCTAGCACGCGCACTGCGGTTTCCGGTGTGCGCTGCAGTGGTGTAGCGGCGCCGCTGTAGACCGGCCAGCTGAAATCGAATGTCAGCTTTGCGCTGAGCGCATTTTTTTCAACCTGTGTCAGCGGGGTATTGCCGGCCACCAGTGAAACGCCGCCGACAGAGCACTTTAGATGGCGCAGCAGCAGCAGCGCCCATAGGTCGTCAAAGCCAAAATCGGTATCAACCCAGAGAGCCATTACGGTTGAGCGGTGATGAGTCTTGCGCTGGATAGCGGCAGGTCAAAGCGGATAGTATCTCCGACGGCAACCGGCGTTACCGACGCATCGATGTCTGCTTTGATCACCCCCGCGTCGGTATCGATGACATACTCGCGCTGCTGTCCGGCAAAGGCGACAGCCGCGACGGTTCCGTGGTGTCCACCGCTGCCAATGACAACGCCGGTCGGCCGCCAGGCGATATGATCAGCTGCCACCGGGTAGTCGAGCTGCAGCTGTCCGTGTGGGTTTTTAATGGTACAGCGGTCAGGGGTGGCGGTGGTTGACGGTAGCACGGCAAAGATATTTTCGTAGCCGACAAAATCTGCAGCAAACACACTTTGCGGTTGGTTATAGAGTGATTCAGGTGAGCCGATCTGCTCAATGCGTCCGTCTTTCATCAGTACAATGCGGTCCGACAATGCCAGTGCTTCGGATTGATCGTGGGTGACAAAAACCATCGTGATACCGGTTTGACGCTGCAGCCGTTGCAACTCGGTACGCATCTCCAGGCGCAGTCTTGCATCAAGGTTTGAAAGTGGTTCATCCAGTAACAGCACCTTCGGTTTCATCACCAGTGAACGTGCCAGTGACAGTCGTTGCTGCTGTCCGCCGGAGAGCTCGGCGGGTTTGCGATCTGCCAGGTGCGCCATGCCGACCAGCTGCAAACCGGCCTCGACCCGCCGGGTGATTTCCGCCTCGGGTGTTTTCCTGACACGAAGGCCAAAGGCAACATTTTCAAAGCCGGATAAATGCGGGAATAAAGCGTATGACTGAAATACCAGTCCGACTTCGCGTTTGTTGGGTGGTACCCGGGTGACGTCTGTGTTATCGATGAGTATCTGTCCGGCGGTCGGGGTCATTAATCCGGCAATGGCTCGCATGGTAGTGGTTTTGCCGCACCCGGATGGCCCGAGCAGGGCGATCAGTTCACCGCGATGAATGTCGAGGTTCAGGTCGGGCACGGCGACCGTATCGCCATAGGCGAGTGTCAGGTCTTTTAGTGATACAGCGATGTCAGACATAGCGTGAAAACCCCAGTGTTTTCTCGGCAATAAATACGATCGCGATAGATAAAAATGCCAGCAGCGCAGACAGGGCGGCAACCGACGGGTCGTAAGTGATTTCCATATACGCGAGCATATCTATGGGCAGTGTACGAACCCCCGGGCCGGACAGAAATAAAGACACTGGCACTTGGTTGAAGCTGGTGACAAACCCTAGAATAAAAGCCGCTAGAATGCCGCTTTTTATGTTCGGCAGCACGGCTTTGGTAAATGCCTGCAGGCGGGTACAGCCCAGCAGTATGGCGGCTTCTTCGATATCGGTACGCAGGTTCTCCAGTGTCGCTGTTACCACGCGCACGGCATACGGCAGAACCAGCGCGGTGTGGGCCAGAAACAAGGCCAGCGTCACGGTAAAGTTCAGTGGCACCACCAGATACCGAAGCAACGCAAGCCCGACAATAATACCCGGCACAATAATGGGCGCCGCGACTATGAGTTTGATTGTTTCAGCGCCGGGTATTTTATAGCGGCAAATAGCGTAGGCCGCCGGTACGCCAAGTAGCAGTGCCGTCAGCGTTCCAAAAACCGCAAGCAACATAGACAGCATAAAACTCTGTCGGAAACTCTCGACACTGAAGACCGCCAGATACCATTTCAGTGACAGTCCATCCGGTGGAAATGACAGCGTTGAACCTGCTGACAGTCCGGCGAATATAATAATGAAAAACGGTCCGATCAAAAATAGCAGTGTGAGTGAAAGGATAACGCGCGATGCCCAGGTCTGTGACATATCGATCAGGCCTTTGCCAGGCGACGCAGGACGACATTGGCGCCAAAACTCATCACAATAAGGATGGTGGCGATAATACCTGCTGAGACATAGTCGTTGGAGACGTTAACGCGCTGGTATAATAGTGTTTCGAGCATCAGAACTTTTGATCCACCAAGAATCGCCGGAGTAATGTAGGCGGTCAGCGCGCCGGTAAATACCAGCGTGCCTCCCAGCACCAGGCCTTCGCGGGTGAGCGGCAGAATCACTCGTGTGAACACCTGAAACCAGTTGGCGCCAAGCACACGGGCAGCTGCAATGGCATCTTTGGGCATGTTTTCCATTGAGCTGATCAGCGCGATAATCATCAATGGCATGAACAACTGCAACAGTCCCAGAAACACCGCAGTTTCGGTGAATAGAAAGCGAATGGGCGTATCGCTTATGCCGAGCCCGACAAGGGTGTTGTTAACAATGCCGGTCCGTCCCAGAATCACAATCCATGCATAGGTACGGGCAACTGGCGAGATCATTAGCGGTAGTATGATCAGCCCGAACATCCTGCCGCGTTTGGCCGGTTCCAGATTGACAATGCAGAACGCAGCGGCATATCCCACTACCGCACTGACCAACACCACCAGCGCGCCCAGTTTCAGTGTGCGAAAAAACACAGTGCGGTTCAGAGGCTTTGAGATAAAGTCGGCATAGCCTGCCAGTGACCATTCGCCACCGACTTTAAAGGCCTCTGACAACAAAATAGCCACAGGCACTAGAAAGAGGGCTGCGGTAAATACCGCCGCGGGCAGTACCAGCGCCAGACCCTCATTGCGATTCTGGAACAGATCGCTCTCCTGTTATACGCCAGCGGGCTCTATTGAATGACGTTGCTGTTCCATTGTTCGACCCAGGAATCGCGGTTATCAATGATATCGTCCGGCGATATCATGTTGAGGGAGTTGATCAGATCAGCGCCATACGTCAGGCTGTCGGCGATATCAGCGCTGACCTCGACTTTGCTGTTAGCCGGGCTGTCGATTTTTGCATTGGCCACGCGGGTCTGTACCTCGGCTGACAGCCAGTAGTCCATCAGTTTATAGGCAAGCTCTTCGTTGCCGTTGCCTTTGGTCATGAGCATTACATTCATGCCGCCGGTCTGGCCTTCCGCCGGCTCTGCCCATTTAAAAGGAAGATCTGATCCGGAAAATCGGCTCCAGGCAAAGCGCCCGACCGGTGCGGCAATGACTTCTTCCTGCTGCATCAGTTGCGCAAGCTGTGATGAGCGCACGTAGAAAGTCACAATATCATCGGCTTTTTCGCCAATGGCGTTGATGGTGTCAGTGAAGTCGATGCCTTCATGTCCCAGAGCCTGGCTGAGCATATGCAACGTGAGCGGTCCCTGTGTGCCCGTGATGTTGGGAAGTGCCACACGACCGGCGACGGCGGGTTGCAGAAGATCGCCCCAGCTTTTGATGTCGACCAGATCAGAGCGGTAGACGATGGAGCTGGCGTAGAAGGTGTAGCCGACTGCCATGTTGTCACCAATCGGATCTTTGGCGGCGTCGTATAAGTCGTTGAAGCTTGCGAGCTTGCTGGTGTCGAGCTTTTGCAATAAGCCCTTGCGCGCCAATGCCAGTGCGTCGTGAGAAGACATCACTGCCATATCGATCACCGGATTGGCCGCATTGGCTTCAATCTTGGCCATTCGCTCGACGCTGTTTCCGGTCTCAATAACCAGTTCACAGTCGCAGATTTCTTCGAAGGGGTCGTACAGCGCTTCCTTGTAGGCGTCCTGTGCAAATGAGTAGACCGAGATGGTCAGCTTGTCTTTTGCAAATACAGAAGATGAAGCGAGTAGTGCTCCTATGGATAATGGCAGCAGATACTTCAAAGTCATTGGTGTCTCCAGTCTGGTGTCCGGCGTTAGCTCTGCCGGAAAGTTCCGGGGCGTGGTCTGTCGGAACTCAAGCCCGCATTGATCATACGAATATTCTGACCAAAAAGCAGTATCGATACGCAGAAACCCGCCAAATAACGCGCCGCGCAGGTTGTGCAGGCTTAGTGGCAGCGGTTGCAGATCAAAGCAGTGTCGCGCAACCTGACTGTGATTGACAGCAGCCTGATCCGGCCGCTATTGTTTTCAATCTACCGCCGGAAACATCCCTGATGCACAACTTCCGTCAGGCCCGCGTGGCATGGCTCTATCTACTGCCGTCATTGCTGGTGCTGCTGGTGGCCGGAGTTTTACCTATCGTCTTTGTAGGTTTTTACTCGCTGCACGATACTTTCGGCGGTAATGTTTTTGTCTGGGTTGGCGCACAGTGGTTCAGCGAGGTACTGCGATCTGTCGAGTTCTATCAGGCACTGCTGCGCAGTCTGGGTTTTTCGCTGCTGGTACTGTCTGTGCAGATTCCACTGGGTATTGCCGTGGCATTGCGGATGCCGGGACCGGGCATGCTGACCACAGTCTATATAGTGCTTCTGGCTATTCCCCTGTTGACTCCGACTATTGTTGTTGGCTATCTATGGAAGGTAATGATCCAGCCTGGCTCCGGCTTACTGTATGAATCGCTGTCTGCTGTCGGTATAACGCTGGATATGACCAGCGTCGTCTGGACCTGGGCGGTGCTACTGCTGATGGATACATGGCACTGGACCGGGCTGGTGGTGCTGCTGTGCTATGCACGGCTGCGGACAATCCCCGATCCATTCTATCAGGCCGCCGCAATAGACGGGGCCAGTCGCTGGGCGGTATTCCGTTATATACAGTTGCCGCGTTTGAAGCTGGTGCTGGCTATTGCTGTGTTGTTGCGGTTTATGGACAGCTTTACGTTATACACAGAGCCCTACGTGATCACTCGCGGCGGACCGGGTGTCAGCACGACGTTTCTCTCTCATGAGCTCGTGCAAACCGGGCTTATACAATTTGATCTCGGGCAGGCCGGAGCGATGGCCGTAATCTACTTTCTGATCGTGCTGCTGGTGTCGGCGTGTTTCTACCGGCTGATAGTACCGGCCGGTAAAAGCCGGAGCAATGGATGACTCGTCGTTTTGCCGTAACGCCAGCGGTTTTTGTAATACTGGTGATGATTCCAATCTACTGGCTGGTGACAATAAGTCTTCAGGGCAGGGGTGGCCTAAGTGGAAAACTGGTGCTGTTTCCTGCGCACCCGACGCTGCAGAATTTTACATTTATCATGTCGGACCCGGACTGGTATCTGGGTTATGTCAACGCGCTGGTTTATGTCACCATCAATGTCATTATCTCTATGCTGGTGGCAGTCCCTGCGGCCTACGCGTTTTCCCGTTACCGGTTTGCCGGGAGACGGGGGTTGTTCTTCGGCTTGCTGATGCTGCGAATGATGGTGCCGGCTATTTTACTGGTGCCGTTTGTGCAGATATTTTCGGCGGTCAATTTAATAGATACTCACATTGCTGTGGCCATTGCGCACTGCTTTTTCACCGTGCCTCTGGCGATTTGGATACTCGAGGGTTTCATCTCTGAAGTTCCGCGTGAGGTCGATGAAAGTGCGGCCATCGATGGCTATGGTGTTATCAGCTTTTTCCGGTATTTTCTGCTACCACAGATTGCCACCGGTATTGCCGTTGCGGCTTTTTTCTGCTTTATGTTTTCGTGGGTAGAGTTTCTCCTGTCAAACGCGCTTACTACCATCTACGCCAAGCCTTTTGGCGGCATCATGACTCGTGCCGGCAGTGTGATGAGCGCGAACATCCCGCTACTGGCTGCCGCCGGAGTGCTGGGTCTGATACCCGGTGTGCTGCTGGCTATTGTTGTTCGACATCATCTGGCCAGAGGCTTTTCATTGGGACGGGTTGCCTAACCACCTGTGTGGCGGCGATAGCTACGATGTTTTCCAGATTGATTTTTTCTCTCTCTTTTCATCCGATAGTAAAAGGACACCTATGCATGGCAAATGGCTGATAGCTGTCGATCTTGATGGCACGTTGTTCGGTGCTGATCATTGCCTGTCAACGCGCACCGTCGATACGATGTATGCGGTGGTCGAGCGTGGACATGCGATTGTTATTGTCACCGGCAGGAGTGCGCACTCGGCGATTCCGAAGCTTGAGGCAATCCCACCCGGAGTGCGAGTGATCTGCTCCAATGGTGCCTACGAATATAGTCGCAGTGCTGATCGTATTGTCTGGTCACAGGCGTTATCCGCCGCGGTGGCTGTGGAAATCCGCCAGAGCATCGTCGAGCAGTTGCCTGGTGTAAGCTTTGGTTGGGAGTCGTCAACGGGTCTTGGCTTTGATGAGCAATTTGCACAGCAGGCCGGCGGTGTGCAGACCCTGGAGCGGGGTGGCAAAAGCGAGGTGTTTGGTCAGGACGATGTGCTTAAGCTCTATGTAAGATCACTAGAGTGTTCGTGCGCCGAGTTGCAGCAGCGGTTGTCCACGCTGCTGGCGGGGCGGGCGGAGGTCTCTACGTCAGGCGCGCCGTTTGTTGAACTGACAGCGCCCGGTGTCAATAAAAGCACGGGACTTGCGCGTGTGGCGGCCGATCTCGGATTTAGTGTGGACCGTACAATAGCATTTGGAGATAATCATAATGATCTGCCGATGTTACGCTGGGTGCATGAAGCGGTTGCTATGGGCAATGCTGTGGATGAAGTCAGAGCAGTGGCCGACACAGTAACCGATAGCAACGCAGATGACGGGGTCGCTAAACTGCTGGAAAATCGATTTCTAGAAAAGCCTGATTAAACCCCGCTGTTATCCCTGATTAGTTGTGCTGCTCGCTGTGGCTGTCTTTTATGGTTGTGATGTTCTGTGGCGATGAAAGCCTGGCGGGTTACTGTATTCGCAGTGGTGAAGGGGTACCGGTTTTTGTGTTGGTTCTGTACCTGGCGCGTGTTGCCCGGGTCATCATTGCCGGCAACTGAGTCGGGGTTCTTGTTTCAGTGCGCTTGAGGGAAGCGTGCACCTGGGTCTGTGTTGATCATCCCATCTGGCTCTAAAGTCAGTGATGGAATGGATTGGCTAATGCCTGTAACATGGGGAATTGCAGTGACGTAACACTGTCATCCTAATTGGCACATTTAAAGTTCGGCGAATATTTTTCCGTGATCTGGAACACACAATCCAATGCAGTCGGTGGAAGCGCCGGGATTCTTCAATCAGCACGCCGTACAGTAGCCGGTGAGGTCTTTGATAAGTTACACGCCGATATCGTCACGCTGCGTTTATTGCCCGGCGCAAAAGTATCCGAACTCGAAATCGCCAGGCAAAGTGGCGTATCACGCCAACCGGTGCGTGAGGCGTTTATTCAACTGAACAATATGGGGTTGTTGCAGATACGCCCCCAGAAAGCCACGCTGGTGCGTAAAATTTCTAATCGCGAAATCCTCAACGCCCGCTTTATACGCACAGCGGTAGAAGTTGAAGTGATCAGAAAAGCCTGTGAAAGTGCGACCGTCGCGCATTTTAATCAGTTTGATCAAAACCTGAAAGCGCAAAAAAAGGCCGCTCGTAAAAACGATGCTGACACTTTTCATGCACTGGACTACGATTTTCACCGGTTGATTTGCATCTCTGCAGATGCCGGGTTTGCGTTTTCCACCATTGCTGAAAACAAATCCCAGGTCGACAGACTGTGCATGTTATGCCTCACCAAAAAGAGCAGCATGCTCGAGTTAATAGACGATCACAGTCAGATCATCGAAGCGCTCCAGCAACGCAATTCAAACACCGCGATTGATCTGGCTCGATCACATCTGTCCCGACTCGACAGCACCTTGAAGTTTGCTCGCGAAGAGCACAGTGAGTATTTCGAAGACTAGCGCTACCTTGTGCAGGCGGTTTTCATGGTCTGTTAACAGCGTGCGCTGATAATTTTGCAACAGTGTCAAAGCGTCTATGTGCCTTTTCAGTTTAAGCATGCAGGCACTGAATCTATAATTAAATGATAAAAAAAGCTTTTCTGCTGAAGCCAGCCTGCAACATCCGGTGTGTGCAGACAGGTATCCCTTCCAGGCCGGCACCACTGCCTGGTCAATAAGTAAAACCTGCAGTGACTGACACTACTTTTTATTGTTTCACTTTACTTTCTCGCTTTTTTGTTTCTGCATTGCGCAGGCTTGATACGACCGATCTTGAGCTGACCAAAAGGTTGTAGGCAGGCTTGGATTTAAGGCGTATTAGTGCGAGCGCTGTGCCCTGTGCCTGATGTTGCCCCGATTTATCTTTTGTGGTCTACTACCATACCAGATGTGTTCTGCAGCTGGTATTGCGATTGTTTATACTGAAAACTCAGGAGGATAATTCATGTTCCAACGACTCAGGAATATCGCTGGTACGACCGCTCTTGTGGTCGCGGCACTGGCGGGTAACGCGCAGGCCGCCGATGTGACACTGCGTGGCGCCAGTTTGTTTGATAACGATCATGCCTACAGTAAAACTCTGATTAAATTCAGTGAGTTGGTCAATGAGTATTACGACGGTGATGTTGCGTTTGATCTGCGCGGAAACAGCGAGCTTGGCATCGAACCGGACTACGTTAACTTTTTAACGCAGGGTGTCGCCATCGATTACGCGATCATCGCTCCGTCTAATCTGGCACGCTTTGCCCCTTCGGTGCCACTGATGGATATGCCGTTTGTATTCCGTGACCTTGATCATTGGAATGCCGTGTTGTCCAGTGATGTTCTGTCCCCGCTGGAAACCGTTCTGCTCGATAAAGCCGATCTGCGCATCATTGGTTATGCCGGTGGTGGTACCCGTAACCTGATCTCTAACAAGGTTATCTCTAACCTTGCCGAGCTTGAAGGGCACAAAATGCGAGTGATGGGTGCACCGATTCAGGCGCGTGTTTTTGAAGCGGCGACAGCAGCACCGGCAGCGATTGCCTACTCAGAAGTCTATAACGCTATTCAAACAGGCGTTGTTGATGGTCTTGAAAATGAAGCAGCAAGTCTGCTGCAGTATAAGTTTTTCGAGGTTGCACCAAACATCACACTGACTCAGCATTCTATCACCGTGCGCCCGATAATCTTCAGCAACAAATCTTTCGTAAAACTGCCCGAAGCACTACAGGCAGCAATCATGAAAGCTGGCAAGGAAGCGGGAGACTACGGTCGTGAAATAGAGTCTCGTGAAGACGGTGAAAAGCTGCAGCAAATGTCTGATGCGGGACAGATAAAAGTACAGGAGTTTGCTGATCGTGAAAAACTTCTCGAGCTGGTGATACCCGTGCACGATGCCTATGCCGCAGAGCTCGGTGCCGAGGACCTGCTGAAAGCAATTCGTTCCAAGTAGCTGACGAGCCAGGTCTTCCATCGTTTGTCTGATGGGAGACCTGATTGTGTTTTTCACTATGCAGGCCGGTGATCCATCACTATGATTGAACGATTTCTAGAGGGATTCTGCCAGCTGTTGCGGGTTCTGGTCGGTTTGTTGATCGCAGCGCTGATTGTACCGGTATTCATGCAGGTTCTGGCCCGCTACACCGGGCTTATCCCAACCTACCTCTGGACTGAAGAGCTGGCGAAGTTTATTTTTATCTGGATTGTGATGCTTGGCTCGATGGTCGCCGTATGGGAAAACACGCACTTTGATGTACGCGTAATTCCTGATGCGCAAACTCCGCTGGGTAAACTGTTGCAAGTCGGTTTTGTGCTGCTGATGGTATGCAGCTTCGCGCTGCTGTTTGCCTGGTTCGGTATCGGCTATGCCAAGTTCGGATCCATTCAAACCTCGGTGATGATGCAGATCAACATGCTGTGGATTTATCTAAGTGTTCCGCTTGCCGGTTTTGTCTGGTTTGTCTTTGCATTCTTCAGGCTTTGTCAGGTGGTGCAATCCTACCGTGTGCAGTCACGGGGGGTGTCGTGATTCTCTCTGCGGGCGTTGCCTGCCTGATTCTGGTTGGCGGTTTTATCACACTGGTACTGCTGCGTGTACCGGTGGCGTTTGCTCTGGGTATCGCGACAATGCCGGTCGTCGCACTGGACCTGCGGCTCACGCCGTTTTTAATTCTGGATCGAATGTTCCAGTCCTATAATTCTTTTATTCTGCTGGCGGTGCCGTTTTTCCTGCTGGCCGCCAATCTCATGAACGCCGGACGTATGACGGATCGTCTGATTGAGTTCGCCCGTGTGCTTACCGGCTGGATGCCGGGCGGTCTCGGCCAGGTGAACGTGGCCGTTTCGATGCTGTTTGCGGGTATTTCAGGGTCATCAACAGCCGATGCTGCCGGCTGCGGCAAGATACTGATTCCCGCAATGATAGAGAAAGGCTATTCACCTCGCTTTGCCGTTGCGATAACGGCTTGCTCTTCGGTGATGGGCGTTATCATCCCGCCGAGTATCCTGATGGTTGTGTGGGGTGGGGTAATGTCTATTTCCGTCGGTGCACTATTCCTTGCCGGGGCGGTGCCGGGGTTGCTTATTGCAATGGCGCTGATGGGTACGGTTTACGGTTATGCCAAGGTCTATAACTATCCAACGGCAGGTAAGCCATCAATGGCTGAATTTATCAGCGCTTTGAAAGGTGCGGGATTAGCGCTGTTGACGCCGGTGTTTGTAATCGGCGGCATTGTCGGGGGCATTGTGACGCCGACAGAATCGGCCATCATTGCGGCTTTTTATTCGTTTATTTTAGGGTTTTTTGTGTATCGCACAATCAACGGCCGGGAGGTCGTCGGTATTCTGTACGAGACCGGACGCTTCTCGTCTATCTCGTTGTTTGCTATCGGCACTGCGTCGGCGTTTGGCTGGATGCTGTCTTTTTATAATGTACCGCGTTTGATCGTCGGTGCGCTGACAGCACTTGAGTTCGGTGCTTTCGGTACGTCGTTAATTATCGCGGCACTGTTTCTGTTGTTTGGTCTGTTTATTGACGCGATTCCGGCAATTATCATATTGGGTACCGTCCTGTTGCCAGTGGCTCAGGCGGCCGAGATTCATCCGGTGGCGTTTGCCATTATCGGTATTATTTCGCTTGCGTTTGGTCTGGTGACGCCGCCGTATGGGCTGTGTCTTTTGATTTCATCATCTATTGCGGGTCTCAATGTAGTGCAGGTAATGCGGGATGTGGCGATTGTGCTAGTGCCGATGCTGCTAATTCTGCTGCTGATTATAGTCTTTCCGGAAATCGCACTCTGGCTTCCAAAAACACTGATGCCTGCGACCTTTAAATAAACTGTGTGTGGTCAGTTTGTTTTAGCCGATGTTTAACGCAAAGGGCTAAAGCTGCCGGTTGTTGACGGTCGCGACTGCGATTTCTGCCAGGCAAAAAAAATCCCCGCACCTGGCGGGGATTAACAAGGTTGCATCGGGTAGCTGTTGCCGCCCGGTTGGTTACACCGACTAAGCCAGGGCTTCCGTTGTCGTTTTGATGATCGCTGCTGCCACTTTGTATGGATCGGCATTAGATGCCGGGCGACGATCTTCAAGGCGGCCTTTCCAGCCATCTTCAACGGTGCCCACCGGAACCCGGATAGATGCACCACGGTCAGAGACACCGTAACTGAACTGATTGATCGACTGCGTTTCGTGCTTGCCGGTCAGACGCTGATCGTTGTCCGCGCCATAGACGCTGATGTGTCGCTCGATGTTTTTTCCGAACTCTTCACAGATTTTGTTGAAGATGTCTTCGCTGCCAGCAGTACGCATAGGGCCGTTGGAGAAATTAGCGTGCATGCCCGAACCGTTCCAGTCTGTGTCGCCCAGTGGCTTTGGATGCAGGTCGACCGATACGCCATACTTCTCTGCAGTGCGCTCTATCAGATAGCGAGCCAGCCAGATTTCATCCCCGGCGCGCTTTGCACCCTTTGCGAAGATCTGGTACTCCCATTGACCGGCTGCCACTTCGGCGTTGATGCCTTCAACGTTTAGCCCGGCTTCGAGGCAAAGGTCCAGGTGTTCTTCAATGATCTCTCGACCAAATGTATTTTTGCCGCCCACTGAGCAGTAGTACGGGCCTTGTGGTCCCGGGAAACCGTTTGCAGGGAAACCCAGAGGCAGGTTGGTTTCTGTATCGATCAGGAAGTATTCCTGCTCAAATCCGAACCAGAAATCGTCGTTGTCTTCTTCGATGGTAGCGCGACCATTTGAAGGATGCGGCGTACCGTCGGAGTTCAGTACTTCTGTCATCACGAGGTAGCTGTTTTTACGATCCGGATCAGGAATAATCGCCACGGGTTTCAGCAGGCAGTCAGAATCGTTACCTTCTGCTTGCTCGGTAGAGCTGCCGTCGAATGACCAGCCGGGGCAGTCTTCAAGTTTGCCGCTGAAGTCATTTCTGACCATTGTCTTGCTGCGAAGGCTTTGAGTTGGCTGGTAACCGTCTAGCCAGATATATTCTAACTTGCTTTTCATGGTCGGATTTTCCAAATGAAGGTGTTGTGGTACTAACCGGCTATGGGAGCAATCAGTCAGTCTCAGCGACCCGGACGACCTTCGTGTTTGGCGAAAGCACCGATACTGAAAATGCTGGTTGCTGCCATAGACCAAGTGTTTGGCAAACAGCGAGGTGACACAGCAACTAAATGCGCTCATCAACGCCGATGCTGGAAGGTACTATTTTGTCGCCGTGTTGTAATGTGCTAATTATGCACCATGGCGCTGCAAAAAATGCATCACCCTGATGCCGGATTGACTCAATCGGCGTCTACGGGCTGAAAACCGCTAATATGTCACAAAAAACCGCCGCATTGTTAAAAAACAAGGTGTTATGTCATTGCCTGTCGTGCTTCCACACGCATCAGCGCGCGCTACCAGTGCCAACCGCGCTGTAAATTGAGTTGTTACCACCAGGGCTTTCGCGAATCTGCCAGCCGTACTGGTCGGGCGAAGTGGATCCGCCAGGTTTGTTTTTTGAGGCCGGGTTCAGATTAATGACCAGTTCTGTTGCAGCAGTCGAATCAGTTCAGCTGAGGTTTGCACCCGGTTGTCGGCCTGTTTGTTCAGGCATCTCATGACGGTGTCTTCAAGCATCGGCGGGATATTGCGGGTGAGTGTCGACGGCTTTGGCGGATCGTCGTTCAAGGTGCTGTGAATGACTTCATCAATGAGCTCACCCTGCGCCGGTGTGCGACCGGTTAATGCTTCGTACAAAACGATGCCGAGGCTATAGATGTCGGTGCGTGAATCGATCCCGGGGTCTCGTTCAATTTGCTCCGGAGACATGTAGAACAGCGTGCCCTGTAATTTCTGATGGCCGGTCATGGCCAGGTCTTCTGATTCACGCTGTGGAATCTCATCTTCTATTGGCGATTGGCGGCCTTTCTGATCCCAGACTTTGGCCAGGCCCCAATCCAGCAGCAGCACTTCGCCGTACGGCCCGACAAGAATATTCTCGGGTTTTATATCGCGATGGATCACTCCGTGTGAATGTGCACACCCCAATGCGCGCGCTACCTGCACGATAATCTCGACCAGTTGGCCGAGATCGTAGCGTTCTCTGTAGTCAAAAATCTCGCGCAAGGTATAACCGTGCACCAGCTTCATGGTGAAATAATAGTGGCCCTTATTGTCACGGCCCAGTTCGTAAGTTGGCACTGTATTGGGATGCTGCAGAATTGCCGAAACCCGTGCTTCACGCAGCAGCCGTTTCTGCTCGATCGCATCATCGGCAAACTCCGGCAGCAGTGATTTGTAACAGATGATGCGGTTCAGGTGCATGTCTTTGCACGATTGAATAAGCGACTTTCCACCTTTGGCTATGGTTTTAAAATACGCGTAGCGAAAATTGCCGTCGTTCTTTTTTGCCAGGTCTTTATCGGTTTGCTCGATAAAGAGTGTTGGAAAATCGGGTAGCTTGAATTTGGGATATTCACTCATCGTAGGGGTCCCGTTCCAGTACAGTTTAAAACAGTGTATCTCAAACCCTGCCGTAGTTTTCGGGCATCACTGACTCCTTAGCTGCCGATGGTCGCTGCATTTGTAACCCGCTGGCACGGTTAACACCGCTGCATTGCGGCTGGCACTGGCCGTGTACGGCCGCCTGAAGTCAGTGGCCAGCTGAACTGGAACAGCGTGGCTGATCTGTTGGATAATCACGGTACAAAAACGTGTAGCCTGTCTGGCCGTAAACCGGATAATTTGATGCGTCGGTAGCCGCGTGCCTGCAGGGTAGCGTGGTTGATGACTTTGACACTGCTTTGACCGTGAAATAACAACACAACGGCTGCTGCAGATTCGCTGCCGTATCTTAAAATGACAATAGCAGCACTGTTGCACGCAGACGTTTGACCGGGACTGAAAAAATATGGCGCGAAAAGATCGACCGCAAACCACCGACCATCGCTATCTGGTGTCGCGTGGCGTATTAAAGCGATGTACCGATCCATCACTTGCAGATTCTGACCGGCGTAAAGCGGTGAAAGCATTGATGCAGGCGCGTATGGCAAAAGATCCGGCAGCGGTGCTCAAGGCAAAGGTCGCCCTCGGTGAAGCGGGGCCGGTCTGGTGGGACGATGGCACACCGGATTACAGTGGCAGTATCCCTGCGGACACGCCCTATGCAGACTGGTGGCAGACGCTGTCAAAAGCACAGCAGGATCAGGGAATGTAGGCCCCTGCCCACTGTGCATTGGACCGGGTTGTGATTTCCGGTACTGCCGGGCATCACCGATGATTTCCATGTAATCTAACGTAGCCTTAAATTGTGCGCTGACTAAACAGCAGGGGAAAATATGTCCAAGTCGATTCTTGTGATTCATGGTGCCGGAATGAACATGCGTGGCATCGCCCAGGTGGAGGTCTTCGGCCCGATGACCTTGCCGGAGTATGACGCCGCGATCACAGGCTTTGCAGCGCAGGCCGGAGTGCAGCTTGAAATCTACCATTCAAATATTGAGGGTGAAATCATCAATAAGCTGTATCAGGCGCATTCGGCGGCAATTGATGGCGCTGTGATCAATCCGGCCGGGTTTACCACAGGGTATCCGGCACTCTGTGCCGCAATCACGCAGGTGAGCTTTCCGGTGTACGAACTACACATGACCAACCCCGCTGTGCGTGGTCGTATCTCCGACATCGGGCGGGTGACAAAAGGCGTGATTTCCGGTTTTGGAATTGAAGGGTATCGTCTGGCACTGGACGGTTTGCTGCATCAATAGTCCCGGCTTGATTTACAGATCTGCGGCTGGCTGCTCTGGTACAGGCAGCCATGGCCTATAGTTGAGTGGCGGGTATGTCGGGTGCTGCAAGCAAAGCAGGGTGGTCTGCCCGGTGTTGACGCAATAGTCTTCCGGCAGATTGTCAGGCTATCCCGATCAAACCCGACTTGCCGATAGAAGAGCCGCCTGTTCTATTGATCCTTAGACAATTTCGTGGTGCTGTTAACCCCTTTTCCGGCACTCAGACGATTAAGCAACAGGACATGCCGGAAAAAACTAACGCTACTATTTCCAGCACAGGCCGTCAGTCGGGGTCAGTTGCGTTTTATGCGCGACGCCTTGCATCATTTCACTTGTCTACGAGCAGGTTCACGCCATGAGAATACATCGTTCTGTAGCAGCTTCATGCTGGGTATCCCTGATCAGTGTGCTGTTGTACGCCACACTAACGCGGGCGGCCGGCGCGCCCGAGCCCGTGTCGGCTGATGAGCTTGGCGGCGCGGACCGCTACCTTGCCTATATCAGTACCGATAAACCCGTCTATCGGGAAGGCGAAAACGTCTATTTGCGCACCGTCATTCTGCACGCCGCCGACAACACACCGCTGCCAACCGGTCAGAACGTACTGCAGGTAAAAATTACCGGCCCCAAGGGCGATGTGGTCCATGAGGGGTCTGTGCAGGATACTGAAAGTGTCATCGGATATCGCTGGACGGTGCCGGATGGAGCGGTTGGCGGCGCCTATACCGCTAAAGTCACCAGCCCGACACTGGTATTGCCCGAAGCACAGCGTAGCTTCGATATTCGCGCTTTCCGCGCGCCACGGATAAAATCACAGATTCAATTCACCCGTGACGGCTATGGGCCCGGCGATCAGGTCAGAGCCAGTGTATCGATAGAGCGTGCCGAGGGCGGTGTGCCGACCGGGGCCCGCGTCAGGGCCATTGCACGGGTTGACGGCGCGGAGGTTTATCGCGGGCCTGAGGTACCGGTCACGGACAGCGGTGTGATTGATACTGCCTTTACGCTGCCGACGCAGATTGACACTGGGGAGGGTAGTCTGTCGTTTATTATTGAAGACGGCGGCATTGTCGAAACGGCCGCAAAGTCATTGCCGATACTGCTCAGTAAACTGGCTATAGAATTTTACCCCGAAGGCGGTGAGCTGGTGGCCGGGCAGCAAAGCCGGGTCTATTTTCAAGCGCTGCTCACCAATGGCAAGCCCGCTGATGTGCAGGGTCATATTGTAACGCTGGACGGCGATACCCCCGGTAGCAAAATCATTGCAGAATTTAAATCAAGCCATGAAGGGCGCGGGTATTTTTTGATCACACCGCAAAACGGCAAGCGATATGCCGCCGTGTTCACGGCACCCTCCGGCATCAGTGTTCCGGCTGAACTGCCGGTGGCCAGTCAAACCGGCACAGTGATCAGCAGCAGTAAAGCCTCGTTCGACTACACAGATTCTATAGAGTTTACCGTTGCATCAAATTCCAGCCAGGCCCCCGCACGGCTGACGCTGTATAAGCGCGATGTACTGATTGACAGTCAGGTTGTCAGTGGTAACCATCGGGTGACACTGGATGGCAAAGACGCCGAAGGTGTTTTGATGGTCACTGCCTGGGACAAACAGGGTAATCCACTGGCCGAAAGACTCATTTATAGACACCCGAAATATGCCGTCAACGTAGCGCTGGAATTATCAGACGGCCCGTATGTGCCCGGCGCTGAAGTCAGTGTTGATGTGCTCACCACAGACAGCAGCGGCAACCCGGTTGAAGCGGTGGTCGGCTTGACGGTTACCGATGACACCGTGCTTGAGTTGATCGAAAAAAGACAGCAGGCGCCAAGGCTGCCTGTCATGGTTTATCTGGAAAATGAAGTGCTGGATCTGGCTGACGCCCATGTATACCTGGATCGCACCGACCCCATGGCCGATGCCGCCATCGATCTGCTGTTGGCCACGCAAGGGTGGCGGCGTTTTATTCTGGTGGATTACCCGGGCCTTAAAAAGCAGTACCCGGAATCCGCCGCACGTGCGCTGGCACAGGCCAGTCGACCAAGGCCGATAGTGCGACGAGCCAGAATGCTTGAAAGAGCAGTCGCACAAATGAACGTGCAGATGATGGCGGTTGCAGAGAATCAAGTGGAAGCTGTCATGGATGATGCGGCGGTGGCAGAAGCCGCAGCCGAGCCATCACCACCGGTGCCTGTCGCAGCGGAACTGCCTGTGCCGAATCTGCCTGTACCGAATCTGCAAGGGGTGGCTGATGAGCCCGAACCGGCTGCCAATGAAGAGCAAGGGGCCGCGGTTGAGATGGCTAAAGCAGACATTGCCGGTGATATGGCGATGATAATGCCAATGCCTGTGGCTGTTGGCTATAGTCGGGAGTTTGCGTATCAGGTCCGTGCTGATCGCAAACCCGGTGATCGCATAGATTTCAGTGAAACGCTGTACTGGAACACCGGTATAAAAACCGGCCCGCGTGATGGTCGTGCCACGGTTACTTTTTCCCTGTCTGACAGCGTCACTACTTTTCGGGTGCTGGCTGATGCGTTCGGGCGCAATGGCGGGCTAGGCTCAGGTGATACCATGATCGCATCGCTGGAGCCATTCTATATTGCCACCAAAATGCCGCTGTATGCACTTAGTGCTGATGTTATAGAGCTGCCCGTGACAATGGTCAATACCACAGCCAGTGCCATTGCCGACGCCCGCATCCGTGTCAGCGGCGAAGGTATTGCCAGTGCTGAAACCAAAGCGGTTACGCTGGCACCCGGTGAGCGGTATCGCAGTACAGTTAAAGTAACCACACCGGTTGCTGGTACTTTCCCGATCACTGTCAGCGCACAGGCGGGGCCCTACAGTGACACGGTCACTCGCAATCTGTCTGTGCAGCCGGCCGGGTTTCCTGTCAGCATCACAGAGGGCGGGCTGCTATCGTCGTCATCTGATTTCAGTACCACTATTAATATTCCTGCTGAGGTAACACCAGGCAGCATGGTGGCCACCGCAAAGGTCTATCCGTCACCACTGGCCAGTATGGAAGAAGCCCTGAGCGCACTGCTGCGTGAGCCGCATGGTTGCTTTGAGCAAACCAGTTCTACCAATTACCCGCTGGTGATGGCACAGCAATACTTCGACAGCCACACCGGCGTAGATCCGGAAAAAATAGCCAGATCTCAATCGCTGTTGAAAGCCGGTTACAGCAAACTGATTAGCTTCGAATCACAAGACAACGGATACGAGTGGTTTGGCGCCAACCCCGCGCATGAAGCACTGACCGCCTATGGTCTGATGGAATTTACCGATATGGCGAAAGTCATGCAGGTCGATAACGCCATGATCTCCAGAACCCGTGACTGGTTACTAGGCCGGCGCGATGGTCAGGGCGGCTTCAAGCGCAACGACCGTGCGCTGGATAGTTTCGGACGGGCGCCAGCGCCGACGACCGATGCTTATATCGTCTGGTCACTTCTGGAAAGCGGGCAGAACCCGCGCTCGCTGGCCAAAGAAATCGAGCAGGTCAAGGCAAAGGCGTTTGGCGGTAATGACAGTTACATCGATGCGTTGGTGGCCAATATTCTGCACCTCGCCGGTGACCACGTCAGTGCCGGTCTGTTGTCTGAAAAACTGGCCGCAGCCACCAGTGACAACGGTGCGGTGGAAGGTGCCAGCACCTCTATTACCGGTTCCGGTGGCGACGCACTAACAATAGAAACCACCAGTCTGGCCTTGCTGGCCTGGCTGAAAGACGACGACCAGTGGGCGGCCCGGGTAGAACAATCGATTCAGTGGTTGTTCGAAACAAGCAAGTCGGGTCGCTTCGGGTCGACACAATCAACGGTGCTGGCGCTGAAGGCGATTAATGCCTATGACGCCGCGCGCGCTGTACCAAAGCAACCCGGTTCCGTTCAGCTGTATGTTAACGGCGACCCTTTTGGTGCCGTATCGATGTTCACCCGCGAGTCCAAAGGTGCAATCGAGTTGCCGGATTTCACCCGGGTATTGTCTGCCGGTCAGCACAAGATAGAGTTACGCATGACTGATGGCAGCAAAATGCCGTTTGCTTTAGAGATCACCTACAACACACCGGTGCCGGCAAACGCCGTTACCACCCCGGTAATGCTTTCAACGGCGCTCAGTCACCAACAGGTGCCCGAAGGCGAGCCGGTGGAGCTAAGCGCTACGGTTAGTGTGGCAGACAGCAATGTGCCAACCCCCGTCGCCATAATAGGGATTCCGGCCGGGCTTGAGCTGCGTCATGATCAATTAAAGGAGCTGGTTGGTGCGGGTAGTATCAGTGCCTATGAGGTCAGGGGGGCGGAGCTTGTGTTGTACTGGCGGGCATTGAGGGCCGGGGAGACGCGTGTTGTGCCGATCAATCTCACGGCTGAGATCCCCGGGCATTTCACCGCTCCGGCCAGTCGTGTGTATCCGTATTACACCGATGAACAAAAACTGTGGCAACCCGGTCACTCGATTGAAATCGTTGCCCGGTAAGCAACGGCGGTGAGCCTGCGCCGGCGGCACGTCCGGGTGATTTTGTGCCGCACCGTCGGCGCGCAAAAAAAAAGCCGGAACAGTAGTTCCGGCTTTTTTAACAATTTTACTGCGTACTACATTGGCAAATGCTAGATAGCCTGTACCTTGTTAGCACATGGGCCTTTCTGGCCTTCACCAACTTCGAATTCTACGGCCTGGCCGTCATTCAGTGTTGCGAATCCACCGCCGGCTTGAATTTCGGAGTGGTGAACAAACAGATCTTTGCCGCCATCTTCCGGGGTAATAAAGCCAAAGCCTTTATCAGCGTTGAACCACTTAACTGTACCTTTACTCATACTTGTACTCTTTAATTCGGTGAAAATATAAGTACTACCTGGCTATCACCATCGCGAAAGTAGTGTGTTTCATTGCTCGCCGCAGTCACGGTTGAATCCCGGGTGCAGCCGGCAATGATTGGTGCGGGCCGTAATGGCGTCGCTCACAGCAGTATAAGGGGATTATTCTGAATAACTACCCCGGTGTTGGCTTTTTTGTTAATTTCTGACAATTTACACAGAGCCCACATAGCGCCCTTATTAAGTTGAATGGGCATCCTTTCGGTCGAAGTGCCGGCCTCTGAGGGGGCAGTCAGCGCGTGTAGAGCACGGCAAATAGCGCGCTGTAGACGATAGAGTCTCAAGCGGAGCACCAGCAGTGACGATGTCATCGTCAGTCTGTGGTTGATGTAACCCGGGTCTGACTTAGTCCCCTGTGATGTACGAGTCAACCTATCGGCGGGTTTCTGACAAATTTTTTCTTGCTCGAATGTGCCATTTTTGTGCAAAAAAAATAAACAGATTCGGTTCAGCGTGGGCAAACGGCCTGGCGAGATGGGTTGGCTTCCTTGCGTTTGCGGACAAAACCAAAGCCATTGGTGGAATGGCCAGACGCGATTGCCAGATCTGTGCACCGATCTGGTGCGCGCAGTGATCTCTTTTGGTGCGGTCCAATGGGTCAAATGGCTATGCCACTTTGGTAAAGTGGCCGGCTACGCATGACAAACGTACACAAATAACCGATTTTTAAACCGGGTGCTGACACCTGAGAGGAACAGAGATGGTTGGGGCAGATACCGCTTGGATAATAGTAGCGACAGCGTTGGTCTTGTTTATGACGCTGCCGGGTCTGGCGCTTTTTTACGGCGGGCTGGTGCGGTCGCGAAATGTCCTTAGTGTCTTTATGCACTGCTTTTCCATAGCGTGTTTAATGAGCATTCTATGGCTAGCGGTGGGGTATTCAATTGCTTTCGGTGATGGCAACGCTTACTGGGGTGGTTTAGGTAAGGCGTTTTTGCAAGGTGTCGATGCCGATACGCTGTCGGGCACCATTCCTGAGGTGCTGTTCTTTGCGTTTCAAATGACGTTTGCCATTATTACCCCGGCGCTGATCGTCGGTGCCTATGTCGAGCGAATCGGTTATGGTTTTGTTCTGGTGTTTTCAAGTTTGTGGATGCTGCTGTGTTATGCGCCGGTAGCTCACTGGATCTGGGGTGGCGGGCTTTTGGCCGGTGAGGAATGGAGCCTGTTTGAAAATGGCGTCAATGATTTTGCCGGTGGCATTGTGGTTCACCAGACTGCCGGTCTGGCAGCGCTTGTGCTGGCGGCGTTTCTTGGTGGCCGGAAGCAAAAATCTATACCGCCACACAACCCCGGCATGGTAATGATCGGCGCGGCGATGTTATGGGTCGGTTGGTTTGGTTTTAACGGGGGTTCTCAATTGGCAGCAGACGGTGGTGCTGCCATGGCATTGACAGTAACGCACATATCCGCCGCTGCTGCCTCACTGACCTGGGCGTTGTGGGAGCGGTTGCGCCACGGCAAAGCGTCATTGATCGGAATGGTGACAGGCACTATCGCGGGGCTAGCCTCGATCACACCGGCATCGGGTTCTGTTGATCCCGTACAAGCGCTTATTATCGGTTCAATTGCCGGCGTCTTTTGTCAGGTGATGTGTGGTCTGGTAAAAAATGTGATCAACATAGACGACACCCTCGATGTCTTTGCGGTTCACGGAGTTGGCGGGATGTTCGGTATAGCTATGCTGGTGGTGTTTGGCCATGCAGGGGCGACTGAGCAGTTTGGTGGCTTGCTGGTTGTTGGTGTCTTCACGCTGGTGATGACCACGGCTATTGTTCTAGTGACCAGGCTGATCACGCCGCTGCGCGTCAGTGAAGAGGATGAAGAACTGGGTCTTGATCTGGTGACTCACGGTGAGCGTGCTTACAACATAACCTCCTAGATTAATTAGTGCCCATCCAGAAACAAGCGCTACTGCGTACCACTCAGGCGCGCAATCTTTTGCCGACCACATGGTGTTACTTAAGAACAACTAAGCGCCTACATGTGGTAGGCAAAATCTCACGCACCTGAATGATCCTCGCGACACCCTGTTTCTGGATCGGCACTAACTAGCGTCACCTGCGTAGTGCTGCCGGTGAATCTTAACCCGGCAGCCTGACTCGAAAGTTTAAAATGTATAAGTCTATGCGCTGGCCGATGCGGCCGGCCCGGCACATAGACGATTTGCAGCGCAGCATACCGGGTTGTGGTCCGGCGTTGATGATGGCGCTGGTATTATCCGGCGTGCATAGCGCTGCTAGTGCGGCCTGCCGGTAAGCCTGCGTCTATAGATAAAAAGCACCAGAAAAACTAATGACAGGCTTGCAGGAGCAGAGCCGCCACCAGCGATGGCCGGCTGGCTTTCAGGTTCGGGGACAAGTGCAGCGACAGCGTCAGGGGTATCTATCGTGCTGTCCGTCCCTGCCGGACCACCGTAACACCCGGGGTTGCCAGCGCCGCACAATATTTCGGCAGGGATGATTTCGGCGAGTAACTGAGTTTCGTTGTCGGACGGTTCCTGATCAGGTTGAGTGGAGGTCGCATAGGCCTGAATTGTTGCGTCGGCGTCGAGCGAGACCGGGTTCAGCGCAAAAGTGGTGGTAGCCGACAGCCCGGGTGCCAGGGACTCCACGTTGCAACGCAAAACCTGTTCGCTCGCAGTGCAGGTGTCACTGGTATAGAAAGCAAAGCTCTCCGGTATCGCAATCTCAATAACAGGCGCCACTGCCGTGTTTGTTGTGTGATGGTTGCTTGTGAGTACCGTAAAGCTGGCAAGACGACTAATCAGCTGAGTCTCGGAAGTTGCGCTTAATGTAATGGCCAGATCCACCGGGGTTGTGTTGACCGTTGTTGTTTGCGCAGATACCGCAATGATGCTCGAGTCGGAATCGTCGGTGTTGTCTGTATCGAATGCAGCAGAGGTAATCGCGGCACCAAATTTATAGTGCCCCTCATGGGGGGTACTTGCTGTGAAGCTGAGTGTTGTAATTGATTGCGGGCTCAGCTCGGCCAGCGTGCAAAGCAGGGTGGCAGTAGTAGATGCTATACAGTCCGCACTGATGATGTCGGTGGTGCCTTCAGGTAGGCGCACAGTGACCACGCCGTTGCTTGTTACTGTTGACGGATTGTCTACAGTGATAGCAAACGTGACTGAATCACCCGGGTATATTCTGTCCCTGTCCGGCGTCAGCTCTATCGATAGATTTGTGTACAAGTACAGATTGGCCCAACCCGGCGGCGTCAGCAGCAGAGCGCTAATCAGCAGAAGACATTTCATGGGCAGGTGTGCTGAGTTCAGTGATGTGTTCCTGTGAGAATCGATCAGGGTAGTGGCGTTAGTGTCCGCCCGGCTGTCGCTGTGGGTACTCCAGGGTGTGAGTACCGCGGTGGTCAGGTTGCCGTGTGGGCAGAGTCAACGCTGAGGGCGGTATCGGCACTGGTTCGGAAAACACAAATATAAAAACACCGGTGCAGACCTGCTGTATTGTTTTGAATGCTGATACTAGCGGGCCATAAAGATGGCTTCAGCGGCAATGCAAAAGGATAGCCCTGTGAAGCGGGTCGGTAATCGAGTTCACAGGTGGCCTCATCACACTGCGTGCCGCGGGTGATCTGTGCAGGGCAGACGGCATACCGATGCGCGCCGCAGACGGCCGGGTTGGTGCTCGAAGGCAGCTACGTTAGAGAGTTACGTAACTTTGTATCGATAAGCGTGGGCCGCGCACGAATACCCGCCCGGCTGTGCGGATAATAGGTCCGCTGCTATAATATTGACATCCTGAAAATCAATGCCAATGATAATCGTCCGCTGACACGTGTGTCAGTATTCAGGGCACACCCGTGAGAATCGCTAATTGAGCAAGAAAAACCCCCGGAAGCTGCAAGACAAGCTGAAGGTAAAAAGCAGTGAGCATGGCTATGGGCTGTTTGCAAAAACAGACTTTGCCAAAGACTCGGTTATCGGACGAATCAAAGGTAAAGTGGTCAGCGACGAGAAGCACGACCCCCGCTACGTGATGGAAATGGGGAACGATAAACTACTGGTTCCCAAAGCACCGTTTCGCTACCTTAACCACAGCTGCCGCCCTAACTGCGAATTGTTTGACTGGGAAGATGAGCCACCCAACCCGAAAACCGGCGTCAAGGATCTTTATCTGGGTGCGATTCGCAAGATCAAGAGTGGCGCTGAACTCACTATCGACTACTCCTGGCCGGCAAGTTTTGCCATTCCCTGTCATTGTGGCAGCAAAAAATGTCGCGGGTTTATTGTCTCGGAAGAAGAACGGCATCTGGTCGCCTGATTTGTGGCGGGCGGCTTACCGGTGTCTGGCTTTGCTGTGGCACTGCCGCTGAGGCGGCCGATACACACGGCAGTCTGAAAGCTCTATTGCGCCACTTCACAATGGTTTGATCGCCTTTTATCAGGGCATCGCTTATGCAACGTATGCTCTGCCGGCACCGGGTGGTGATGGCGTCTACCAGACTGGATGGCCGCAACCGGACTAACCTGCCGGGGTAAATCCCGATTCAGCATCCGGCGCACAGCCGTCGGTGGTAGAGTGCATTGCCCCGTCGTCTGCCTGTTGCCCTGATCGGCCAGCGGTTGCTGATTGGTTCTGGTATTTCTTAACCCGTAGAACAAAATCGCTATGTCAGGTAACACCAACTCCGGTACCTACCGCCAATACGTCACTGGCAGTCTGATTCTGCTGGTCACCGCCATTATATGGGGGGTGCAGTTTCCGATCGCCAAGGCAGCGTTCGAGACGGTAAATGCGTTTCATGCTGCGGTGTTCCGGTTTGGTGTGGCGGCCGTGATACTTGCGGTTGTGCTGTATGCGGTCGAGGGGGCAGCGTCGTTTCGAATTAATCGCGAATCCTTGAACGTCTGGTTAATCGGGGTGATTGGTATGTGCGGCGCGCCGACGCTTATCTTTGGCGGGCTGATGTTTACCCGTCCCGAGATCGCCGCCATCATTGTTGCCACGCAACCGATCATGGCGGTACTGCTGCAGCGTTTTGCCGGTGGTGATCTGCCCGGTTGGCGCACCACCTCCTGTGTGCTGCTGGCTTTTCTTGGTGTGATTACTGTGGTCACGGAATGGAAGCCCGATCTATTCCAGTCGCCGGTAGAATTAGCAGGCGACCTCATGGTTCTGGTGGGGGCATTGTGCTGGGTGCTCTACACCATAGCCTGTGGCCGATACCAGCACTGGTCCAACCTCCGGCTGACCAGCTGGTCGATGATGTCAGGGGCATTTGCCAACACCGTGGTGGTGGTGCTGCTGATAAGCGCCGGACTAATCACCCACCCGTCACCTGATGACTGGTATCAGGCCAGGTATGAGATACTGTTTCTGACGTTCATCGGTGTGTTGATCGGCATGTTTGCCTGGACGGTTGGGTCACGGCTGGTCGGACCGCTCAACGCTATGCTGTTTACCAATCTGATACCCGTGGTAACCTTTTTTATTCGCTATATGCAGGGATATCGATTTTCCTGGATCGAACTATCAGGGGCGATGATGGTTATCAGTGCATTGGTTTTGCAGAATATGGTGTTGCGTCACCGCCATCGACAGGGCTTGTCAGCCTAGGTTGTTGCGTCGATGTTTTACCGGCAATATCATGGTTTGCCTAAAGCAGGAGTTATCTGTTGGTCACACTATACGCAGCAAAAGGCACCGGTTCGGTTGCTCCGCAGGCAGTACTGGCCTGTGCCGGTGCCGAGCACAACATTATCTGGATTGATTATGATGCCAATGAAAATCACTCTGCAAAATTTCTGGCGATAAACCCGCGTGGCCAGTTGCCGGCAATAGCGCTTGAGGATGGCACCATAGTCACGGAGTCGGCTGCCATTATGCTGCATCTGGCAGATTGCTATCCGGCTGCCAACCTGATTCCACAAACGGCAACGGTTTTGCGGGCGCAAATGTATCGGTGGATGGCATTCATGGCAACCAATGTCTACGAAGATTTTCTTCGCATGGCGTATCCGGCAAACTACACCAGTGACAGCGCAGCCGAGGCCAATGTTTCTGCGTCTGGTGCGGCCTCGATGGATCGGTCCTGGGGCATACTGAATGAAGCGCTCGCAGGCCGGCGATGTCTTGTGGGTGATAGCCTGACGATTGCAGATATCTATATGGCGATGTTGTATTCATGGCCGCATGGTCGCGATATGCACTATGCACACTACCAGAACCTTCTACCGGCGCTTCAGCATACGCTGTCCATCCCGACTATAAAAAAAGTGTTTGATGAAAACGAGTGTTTCTGTTTTTAAGGGCCGGGGCTTTATTAATCTGCCGGGTGCTCCTCAGAGATTATCGTTGTATGAATCGCTACCCGGGTCGTCCTGTGCACATCGGTCAATGCTGCACAATGGCTGATAAACGGTATTGCTGCGGGATGGCAGGCGCTTGACAGCAAACGGATAGCCGGTGGGTTGCTTTCTGACGCCTCTGTGCCGGGGCCGGGGTTCAGCCAAAGATGCCAGTCACAGCGATGTGTGGTTTGTTGCTGGTGGGCTTATCTTTACTGGTCGTGATTTATATCAGTGGCGTTTCCGCACGCAGCACAATGGCAGGCGGCAGAATCCCGCTGCCTGCCTCTGAATCCCTAGTCCTGCTGGCGTCGTGCTTCGATGAGATCCCGCACAATAACCCGTGGTACGCCCAGTGCCCGCAAGGCCGTGGCGACCACATTGTTAATTGAATCCTGCAGCTTAAACTCGCGCTTGCCGTCGTTATCAGCGTAGGCTGGCTGGTGCGCATCGATTAGCGCGATTGTCGCGCCACCCAGTTCTGTTTTAAGGTAGTCAACGGATGGCTGGACATTCTCGACATAAAACTCAAAGCGGCTGCGTAATGCTTCGGCGTGATCATCCGCGCGGCCGCGCTTGCCGGCTCGTGCGCTCATCTCGGCCTTACTGATCGACAAATGCAGCACTTTCAGTACCGGCACATTGACGCCGCGCAGGTAACCCAGCAAGTGCTCGGCCGCTATTTCGGTTCTTGGGTAGCCATCGAGAATGAACGGGCAGTTATATCCATCGGTACCGTCTTCGGTTGGTGTCTGCAGGATGACATCAATAGCCGCAGCGATCAGATCCTGAGTCCAGCGGTTTGGGATCAGCAGCCCGCGCGCGGTGCAGAACTCCAGCCATTCCAGCTGGCTGGCATCGTCAGCGTCCTTTGGTCGACCGAAGTAGGCTTGCAGCTCGGGCAGGTAGCGGCGCACCTTTTCTGACAATTCATCCGAAGTGTCAATGCTATCGAACATGCTAACGCGTTGAGACAGTGAGTATTTGTCTTCCAGTAACGTGGCAAATTTGCTGTCGTCGCGAGCGCGATCAATGGTGGTGCGCAGAATGACGCCCATCGACAAATGGCGTTCGGGATTTATCGACAGCATCTCGCAAAGCGCGTTGGCAACTTCACCCTTGCCGCAACTTGAGGGGCCGGTCAGGATCACCACGCCCGGGCCGTTTAGTGCGATTTTCTCGACCCGAACTATCGATGGGGGCAAATAAGGCATTTGGTTCATGGGTTATTTCAATTGCAGGTTCGTGGAAAAATTCTGGTTCAATATGGACGAGGGTAAAGGAACCATAAGCCGCTGTTCGTTGCCAGGTTGCCACACACACGCTGTCACCGGCCTGACCGGTAAAAACGTCGTCGGTTGTCCGTCTGTAAGCGTTTGTCCTGCAGCGTTGCAAATGCCCTGTGGCTGGTCGCGTGGTGATTAAAGTCTGTGTCGATCAGCCCGGTCGTTACTATGCGCAGTCGCCGCCCCACTGAACATTGCAGCCAACGCCTGGCAATTACCGCTGCGAGACGGAGTGCGTGTCAACCTGCATTTATCGATCCGGCCGGGGACTAACATTACGGCGTTCGGTGGTTGGCTGCTAGTGGCAAGTGCTGCTTCCGTGTAGCGTAAGCCACATGCTTGCGGTCCTGGTGGCTTCCGGCTTTTTTGCAGCATCGGACGTTGTGCGCCGGGCGGCGCAATCATGGATGGGGCAGTGACAGGCAGAGCAGTGACAGGTCGGGGGTGGGTAGCGATTGTCTGCAATTACCGGCTGTGGCTATGGGTGCTGTGCTTGGCGTAAAGTAGTGCCGGTGATCAAGCCGGGTTAATCCGGCGTTCGATGTTAACCTGTGGCAGTTAACGGCCCGACCGTTGTTGACGGTCGGGACTGTTCTGTTGCTGCCCGGTGCGCATTCAAGTGCGCCACTCACAGCCGTAACAATGGGCCGGGTTTTAGTTAGCTTGCCCGCTCGCTACCAGAAAACCTGCCATCCCTTCTATATTTAATGGCAGCCAGTTCAGGTAGTTTGACCAGTCTTTGTAATCACTCATGGTGACTGTCTGTTTCAGCTGGTCGATCGACTTGCCTTCTTTAAGACCGGCGAGTACCGCTGATCTCAGTTGTTCCATATAAACACGTGCATCGGTGGCATCGGCCTTGACGCCTACATTGCCATGTGCCGGAGCAAAGATTTCAAAGTCCAGCGATTCGACCTTGCGCACCTGATCAATCCATTGATCGATATTAGCACCGCCCATGTTTCTCCAGGGCAGGCGTTTGGGTGCTGCGGCATCGGTGATAAAGGCCACATTTGCCGGTCTGACGACCACCGCGATCAGGTCTTCGCCGTGACCGGGGCCGAGCCAGGTAAGCTCGAACGTTTTATCACCCTGGGTAAACTCATGGGTATCCTCAAAGCGCAATGTCGGTGTTACGCCGTCAATCTGGTCCGGTGCATTGGCCTGCGCAATAACTGTAGCGTCAGTGGCCAGCACCGCGCCGCCGGAGGCATGATCGCCGTGGCTGTGGCTGTAAATAAGGTGGGAGACCGGTTTGTCAGTCAGTTTGGCGACTTCGGTTTTGATCCATGCTGCAGCATCAGCGTTTATCGGGTCAGTGACGACCGCACCTTCGCCCGTGATGACCACCATCGAGTAATGGAAATTATTTTGCAGTCGATAGACGTCGGGGGCAATTTCAGTGACAGAGCGCTTTGCATCAGACTGGGCGAGCGCAGACGGGCCCTGTG
Organism: uncultured Granulosicoccaceae bacterium; assembly: GCA_938003855.1. Taxonomy (GTDB): domain Bacteria; phylum Pseudomonadota; class Gammaproteobacteria; order Granulosicoccales; family Granulosicoccaceae. The sequence continues at coordinate 32,772 of CALKXD010000026.1, forward strand.
CCAGCAGCAGTGTCGCAACAGCGATGGACGAGAACAGTGCTTTCATTTCCGTGATTCCTGTGGTCGATAGGGTGCTTGTTATGGCTCTTCTGCGGTGGTTGGACCGGGTCCGGCCCTGTTTTGTTCCTCAAGCGAGCAGTGGGTTGGCGATTGCACAACAAACGCATTGATGTGTGATTCGGGCTTGCTTACTTCGTACCCTTTGGCCGCCGGATTGGCGGCGCTGTGATAATGTGGCGTTTGGCGGCTGTCAGTCGACAGTCATGAAACCGGTTGGCTTACCTGCGTGCGCGATACCGGCTTTCATATGATCGTTGTGACGCACCTATACGGATTTGCGCCGACTGGAATACTCGAGGTAACGATTCCCCCGGGTGCTGGCATCCCCCGTGTCAGTCAGGCATCGTTCCAGGTCAGGCCGTTTTCCTGTGTCCAGCGGCGAAGCGCCAATGCCTCGGTGTTGGTCGGCAGGCGATTGCGTTTACCACGCACCTGATACAACACACGGTGCTTGCGGCTGACCTCTATGGTTAACAGCTTGCGCTCCCCTGCTTTGTCACGTACATCCATCGTGTAGATTGCACTTGCTCCACTGGCGCACGAAGCGGCATAGCTTGCCACGCAATGCTTTTGCTTTCTCCCTTCAGCCACCAGTTCTTTACTCGACAACAGTTCTCTAATAAACCAGACGCGACTGTTGTCGGTAGTCTGATTCCCTTCCACAAAACGGTAGTCGTCAATCACCCATCGATTCCAGCGACAGTCGCCGGCATGAAGCGTGACTCGCCCTAATCGACGATGCCACGCGTCCACCTGAGCCAGCAGCGAATCCCCGCTTCGGCCTCGCATGGTGAAGTTAGGCTGTGCCGGACCGGTGTTTTGCAGTCTGCCGTCTGCATCATAGTCTTGTTGATCCACGTACTTTTCATTCCAGATAAAGTCGATTATCGGGTGTACATGCGTGCGATCAAGCAACGGGTTATCAACAAAAAACCGCAAAACGCTCAACCAGAAATCGTTGTCTTTGAAGCGTCTGGCGAGCTGCGTGCCGGCAATAGCATCGCTAAGGCAGCTGTCGCCACCCAGTGACTGCACCTGCGCCCAGCGAAACGCCGTCAGCACCGTATAGCGGTCCGGCGCCTGTAAATAGTGGTGGGCCATCTTTTTGGTCAGCGGAACTGGCAATCCATCGGCAGTGCGAATGTTGTGTCCACTGCCAATGTGTATAAACCAGTCCTGATGTTTTTTCCGGCCCGAAAACCAAACGCTATCCATAAACGCCGGCACATCGAAGCTGGTCAACAGATGCCGTGCCAGAGAGCCAAACTGACGACGAACGTTATGCTGCATTGGTCGCCACTGATCCAGTGGCCGCTTCCAGCCCGGATAGTGAGCAACAAGCGCCACAATGCCCCGAATATACTGCGCGTCTGACATCAATTTTGATCGTCGTTCAAGATGCAGCAGCGTATCCAGCAGTACCTTCGGGTTTCGGCATTTCTTAAAACCGACAGATATCTCCACAAGCAACTCGCATTTAGGCGGCGGGTGGGTTAATTCCCCGCTGCTAAACTTCATTATTTGAAAGCGAAGTTTGCTTTCACTGCTGTGCTGACGCAGTCGTTGCAGGGATGCATTCTGCGCGTGTTTTTCCCGCTCGCGCTGTCGCTGTGTGTCTGTTTTAACTAAGCTTGCACTAAAGCCATGCAGGGTACACCAGCTTTTGTAGTCTTCTTTAGTGCGCAGGTTCAGTCGCGCAATATGTCGCAACAGCGTAGCTTCATTGATCCGGGCTTTACAGTGTTTATTCCGGGGTGTTTTAGCGGTGTTCTTATTCCGTGCCATGTCCTTTCCATTGGCGCATCTCCAGGCAGCCATTGCCTGGCAATTGCGCCATAAACTGAACAGGCAGGGCGAAAGCTGTGCATAGAGCCGCGCACGCAATGCATCTATTCAGGTTTAGGGGTGTCGGACATCTACGGGTAAGCGGGGTTACCACGCCGTGATCGGCGGATACCCGGGTAGACGACAGTTAACTCTAAAGAGAATTAACGGTTGGCCAACGTCGCAGAGGCCGACAATATATTTTTTCCGTGATAACTACACATTGATGACCTCCTATAAATGGCCGTGGGGAAAAGAGCCGCGCACTTTAATGGATATTTATCACCATTGCAACAGCGGTGGTCATAGATTGTGATCATGGTGGGATACGGCCGGAATGTTCCGGAGCTAGCTCAAGCGCTGGTGGAAAACGGTCCGCGGATTCGAGCGCGATTGAGGTTAAGACAGTTTTCCAGCTGTCCCTGCATGATTGTACTTCCCCTGGCGAAACCGATAATGATTGCATCGTTGGACTGGTGTAACAGGGGCACTTTAGCCTGAAATAATTTTATAACAGGCGTAGGATCAGAATGGCAGGGTCTGCAGCCTTGAAAGTAACCGGCGGCAGAAACGTTGGTAAAAGTGCAAATAGAGGATGTGCAACAGAGGAGAAACCTAACATGGCAACTAATGAAATTGCAGAGCTGCAACAGCAGATTATGGAAAATACAATGCGCCTTCGCGAGCTGGAAGCCGCTTTGCCGGGTGAGGAAGTTGCAAACTATAGCTTCGATACGCTGGAGGGCAAAGTCACGCTACGCGATCTGTTTGCCGGCAATGAAAAACTGCTGCTGATACATAATATGGGGCAGGCCTGTCGCTACTGTACATTGTGGGGTGACGGGCTGAACCCGTTTGTCGCACATCTGGAATCTGTGCTGTCTGTGGCGATGGTGTCAAAAGATTCGCCGGACGTGCAGCGCAACTTTGCCAATTCCCGTCACTGGCGATTTCGCATGGCATCGCATGGAGGTGGCCGGTACATGTCCGAGCAAGTGGCAGCGGAAGGCATGGGTAATATGCCGGGGGCTGTTGTCTATGAGCTCTCAGGCGACAAAATCCTGCGTAAGGCCAGCACCTGGTTTGGCCCCGGGGACCTCTATTGCTCGCAGTGGCATTTCCTGGGGCTTGCCGGTATCGGGCTCGATGAATGGACGCCGCAGTATGCGTATTGGCAGAGACCCGAGGCAATGGAAGATGGCGGGGCCGATCTGCCAGACTGATACGACACTGGCGGGTGTTTCCAGAAATCGACCTGCCAGTCATTACTGCAGGTAAGGCAAGCCTGATTGCCCTGTGAAATACCTATGTGAAATACCTCTGTGGACGCCGGGTCACTCACTTAGATCAGTCCGCGGCTTTGATTAACGCTCTGAGATTGCCGGTGCGGGCGCGGTGAGCCGATAGGATTGACAGGCTTACGAGGGTGTTGCTCGTGCTTGCTTAGTGGCATTGCTTGCTGGTGATAATGTTTCTGCACAGCCAGATTTCACGGTGGCATGAATTTCTATTGAGCTTGTGGTAAATGATCTGCGTCATTCCTGTGACCACGCTTATTGCTTGCCGATGTAAATTCCAGAATTGGGCAGTTGACTTACCCGTCGTGCAAATCCAGGGGGTAACCCTCCGGGTGTTATGCCAGTGAGCGTTGACACGCCTGTCGGTCTGAAACCTTAACAGGGCGGGTTAATCGATGTCCTTCCTCTGTGATGTTGTAAGCCGGAGTAGTTGCGATTACTGTTGTCCAAGTCTTGAGGTTGTTTCTACTGTTTTGTCAAACCACGTAAGGTTTTTTCCCGGCCGTATTGCGGCAGCTTTTTTCTGGCGTAGAGCCCGGGATTAAAAAGCCGGGCTGTAATCCGGTGTTTGGTGTCATCTGTCGGTACTCACATCTAAATTAATAAAAATAAACTAAAACGACAGTAATTAACCGGGACCGTACAGGAAGTTCCCCCGTTGCAGCCACAACGCTCTGCTGCTGATAACGATGTTGCTGAAATTTACTTACTGGCACAGACGAATACGGATAGAAGAAGAGGAGTCGGTTCAAGCGTGCAAGAAGTAGAAGTCAGCTATCGCCGTGGGGGTGGGGCGGGGTGGTAGTGCTGCGCTATAAATAGACGATGTTTTGATCAAATGGCTAAGTTGAAAACTGCCGCGGTAACTCATCGCCCCATACGTGATATAGCCTGAGAGTACTAAATATTAGCCGCGCGTATGCTCGATACGTTGCTTTCAGGAGTACACTAAAGTTTCGTCGTGCCGAAAACAGTGCGTGTATGTGCATTGGTTTTTACAGGGTTTACTCTGATAAATTATGCTCAGTTAAGTGCCATAGCTATCTAAAATAGCTGGTCTGCTTCAGCTTATTTAGTCTCTGCCTCTCTATGCAGGACGCGTAGCGACCAATGGTGCAAGGGTTAGTCATACAGATAGACGCCGGCTCATGCGATATTCCTGTGCGCCAATGAACGCTGTTTGACTTGCAACTCGTAATGTTTATACCCTGAGTAGTGGATTCATGGATAGCCATTGCGCTCGGGGAGGGAAATATAATGAAAAAATGCATAACTCAGCTAACCACAGCGGCAAAGTGTCTGGTTGCGGCAGGCTTGTTAAGTGTCAGTTCAATCGGGTCAGCGGAAGTTACAATACCGGGCTGGCCCGGCGGGCCGGAAGAAACAGCGCTCCGCGCGGCGGCGGAAACCTACAGCGGTCGAACAGGCAGCCCCGCGGCTTAGCGACATTATCTGATCGCTATAAAAATTCGATAGCATCGCCCATCGTTATTGCACCCCCCTCCAGAACTTCGGCGTAAATGCCCATGTCTTTGTGCTCATAGCTTTCCTGCAGTAAGCCCGGAACGTCCAGGTCCCGCTCGCCGGTACTCAGATCAACCTCGGTAGCCGGGCATCGCTTTGTGCGCTTTACAAATTTGAACCGTGCTGTGCCGATAGCTATTTGCTGGCCAACCATTTCAAGCTCGGAAAAAGGCGATAAACCGCTTAGATGTATGTTGCCGCGAAATCTGCCCGGGTCTATGTCACGACCAATTGATGCTGCAAACGCATTTACACTATCCAGATTGATGAAGGATACGGCGTTCATCATTTCGGTGGAGACAACGGACACGTCAGTAAATCGATGCGGAGATGCTTCGAACAGTTGCGGTGTCTCGTCATCCGGTAAGCCCAGGTACGATTTGAGCCACTGTCCTGCCTGTTGTTTGCCTTCAGGAGTCGCAATAGTAAACCGGCCGCTCTGATCAGCTGATGACATCGACAGCACACCCGTCTGGTCATCGAATTCGGTGCGGAGTAACGCCAGGCTTGCGTCGCGTGCAAGCATGTAGAATTTCGATTTCGGCAGTGGTCTGGGATTGCCCGGGTCAAAGCCGCTATCAGGACGCGCAAACCCGAATTGACGGTCACAGGGGAAGCCCTGCCCGGGGGACAGTTGGACGCTGTCCATCGATTGGCCGCTCAGGCCTTTGACCGGGTAACGGATTAGTGCTTCGATCATCGTGGCCACGGGTTCAGTCCTTTTCCTTAGTTTAGGTGTTGTTGATGGTAACAGTGTCAGGGGATGATGCGGTAGATGTCCGGTGGACACCCCGGTGTTGCGGCAGTGTGGACAAAAATATCGAGTATACTGCGTATAAAGCCTGTGGCATTGTCAATAACAGTACTTCTCGGAGCAGCAGATGCCTGGTACGTTTAAAATCGTTGGTCTAATTTTACTAGGCGTCTGGGCGGGGGCAGCCGGTGCGTCGACTTGTCCGGAGTTTTTCAGGTTTGTTGATTTTGGACAAACCGGGCGGGATGGTTTTGTCTACCGTGGTGGCAGCTTTTTTCGAGCCGAAGGTCTCGACGGCACACCGTTGTTGTCCAGGCAGCGTACACAATGTCTGCCGGTGACTGACCTGGGAAAAGACGGGCGCGGCAATCCGATACCGGTCGTGCAGAGTATTCACTACAACCCCGAAGTCCTGCCAGCAGGCATTGAGGCAATGAGTGTAAGCTCCTTTACCAATGCAATAGCGGCCGCTGAAGAAAGCGCTGAGCGCCACCGCACCAGGTTGAATCAGCCGGGTATAAAAACCCTGCGTGGAGATAACTATCTTTGCCTGACTGATGATACAAAAGCGCTGTTAAGTTGCCAGGTGGCCTCTCCATACGCAGAGAATGCCGCGCTAGTCGCCTATTGCGAGGGCGGGCATTGTAGAATGCCCCTGATGCTGGTCGATAAACAGATAGCAGTCAGTGCGGTTTGGTCCCTGCGTGGTTCAGATGACAGCAGTGATGCCGGGGCTGCCGATGTTGTTGACAGAATAGGGGGGATACATACGTTTTTATCGCCACTTATTTCGTTGAGTCCCTAGAGCTACTGCACCTTGTAGCCCCGGTCAGGCATAACCTAACCGACCGGGTGGCGCTAGTATTTGCCTGGTGGTCGTAACCGTCTGCAACGACCAACAGAAGCCGGGCTGTTAAGCGCTAAAGCCAGGCAAAAAGCCTGATGCCTTTTTGCCTTTTTGTCTGTCGGTATTGCTATTGCAGTGCTGACCTAAGCGTGTGGATGCGGTATTTTTTATCCTTCAGGTCAACCTGCATTCCGCTTGCTGAATATTGATTTTTTTACACCGTGTTCCTCTTTGTCGGACGCTCTGTTGGAAGCCTCCTCGAGGTCGTTGACGTCGACTTTGGTAACTCTTGGTGTCGCGATTAACTCATGAAGAAGTTTTTTGCGCCTGGCAGCCGGCGGGTCGGTAACTCGCCTGCCGGAAATCCCGACTTTAATCCGGTGAATGCCCAGGATAAAGCATAGCGATACCACCAAAGTAACACATAGAAAGATGGCATAGGTTTCGAGCAGGGCCTGGAAAGATACTTGACTGAGTGACGCGGTCTTACCAACAAAGGCAGCCAGTAGCCAGTGGCTGGTGCTCAGTGCACCGGTAACAGAAAGTAGCGCGGCTTCGGCGTAAGAGACAGTTACTGTGTCTCGTTCCAGTATTGGAAACGATATGTAATGAAGGATCAGGCCATTGGCCGTCAGTACCAGAACGCAGATAAGTTTTAATAATAACTTGCTTTTATCCATGAGCACATCAGGATTAAAACCGGTGTCAAAATAAACGACGGTTAACCCGGTTACCCAAAGTGCCACCAGCAATAGAAATATGCGTTTACTGTCTTTCTCAATCTCCCTGCTGGAAATCCTTGAGATGACCATTTTGATGTCTGCTCTCAATACCGCCGTCAGTGCGAAAGCAGCAACGATAATGTGGCTGTAAACGACAAAGATTCTGAGCCATTCCGGAGCCGAAATGGTGTTGACTAATTCATACATAAATCTACTGCCAATACAAAGTATAATGAGCAAACGGCATGCAGCAGGTATTCTTTAACTGTCTATTTTAACAGTCAATATTAGAGCAACTTTACAAGTTGACAACTCATTTAGATTGAAAAAATCCGGCGTTGCGTCGATGGTGGAAAGCGTTTGTTTGCAAAGAGAATAGTGTTCTTGAAGCGCCGTATCAGGGGTGATGATTGTAATGTCAATTTAATTTCAGGTGACGTAACTTTCAAAGGTTGGGCGTCTGGTTTGTCAGAGAGTAGCAATGGTTGTTTCACCAGAGCATCAGTGTGGTGTAGACTTTACAAGTTTATGTTGCAGTCACTGAAGCTGCATTACTGATGACCGACGGCCACGGTAATTGACGCTGCGCGCCAAATCCAGACAAAGGTAAACATGACCGACAACCGTAGAATATTAATCGCTGAACTGATGGCACGTAACGGCTGCGAGGAGGAGGTTCGAGCGATACTCTCAGCATACGCAATTGATGTCCGCGCCGAGTCTGGTAACCAGGTTTTCGAATGCTATCAGACCCGGGACGAGCCACGTAAATTTGTAGTCTATGAAATTTACACTGACGAAGCAGCGTTTCAGGCGCATCTGTCAGCGCCAAAGAACGCAGAGATTAACTACCGTCTTTCATCTGTGACTGAAGGGGGTTCTTCCCTGACGTTTCTGGCACCGTTCACTTGATTTCAGCAGGGAGGGTGCTGGCAAAGAGCGTTGATATTGACGACGAGGATGGGATGTTGGAGTGCCGGTGGCATAAAGTTATCTATGCCTCTGGTTTGAGATCTGGCTGCCAAAGTATTGATTGCGGCCGGGCAATTATAAAAGGCCCGGTGGCTGGCACTTGGTAACAATAAGGCCAGCGCATCAAGCGTGTGTAAATCCGCTTGCAACCACACCTGCTATGCAAATGGCTTCATCCTGATCACCGGTACCACCACTGGCGCCTGCAGCACCTAGAATCGTGCCGTCAGTATTTTTTATAAGCACTGCGCCTGTTTGCGGAATAAAGTGCTGTGAGGTAGAGCTTGCCAGGGTTGAGAAAAATACCGGTATTTTAGTTTGAAGCTCTGTTAGCGCCCGACTGCTACAGCCCATACCTACCGAGGCTACTGCCTTACCCATCGCTATATCAAAGCGCAATGCTGTCGCACCATCTTCCCGTAAAAACGCTTTAATCTGGCCGGCAGCATCCACTATAGCGACCCCCATCGGTGGGCAGCCGGTAGATTTTGCGTGGGCTAATGCTGCGGCGATTATCTGCTTGGCTTTATCTGACGTTAGTTGGTTCATGTCGGGTACGTTGGTTACCTGATGAGTTGATGAGTTGTCCGTTTCCGGTCAAATGTCGGTCTTTTGTTTTGATAATACACTTATCAGATAAATAGTCGCCGGTGGTTCGGAGGGGCTACGGGTCAGTTGAAAAACAGGCGGCTATTGATCAAGGGGCATTGTGCGATATCGGACACTGCACAATGATAGTTGTTCTGTCGGTTTTCGACTAGTCGATAATAATAACCCGGGTTGACGAGCCGGCCTTCCTGGCCTGCTTCTTTAAAAAGTGTTCTTCCGTAAAGTTGCTGATCGCAACTGATCAAAATTCACAAATAGAACCACCGCTATCCTGAATGGTTTTGTGTTTGACCGTGGGTTTCCGATGAAGTTGTGCATATTATAGATGCCTGTGTCACGTGGAAAGTAGTCGCTTACTCAAAGGCATCTGTGTTGGAGGTCCAGCGGACAGTCTTGCGCAGAGTGCGACTATGCTTCGGCACGTTGATTCAAAAACGCAATAATATCACCTGACTCATACAGCCAGCGCACGCTGTTGTTATCTTCGATTCGAAGGCAGGGTACTGTGACTCGACCTCCGCCTTGTTGCAGTTCTTCGCGATAGGTAAGGTTTTTGTTGATATCGCGTAACTCAATATCAACACCCAGTGCATGGATAGCGCGGCGGGTTTTGACACAAAACGGGCAGGCATTAAACTGATACAAAGACAAACCATCCATCGCTGATTGAACCCGTTGTTGTTCATCCGGGGTGCGATCGACAGTCTTCGGACGGGAAACCCGGTCCACAAACATAATAACCGCACCAAGTGCGTTTCGTACAAACTTTAGTAGCATAGGAAGTCTTTAGTAGTGGTCCAAACTGACGCACTGTAACCAACCGGACGAGCGGTGTAAAGCGCTTCACAAGGAAGTGTTCGGGTGGTCTTTCAGGCGGGTTGTTGATGATTGCCCACACGTCGCTTTAGGCTAGGCTCTCAATTATGTGCAGTGGCGTGCGGTGTTGATATCGCGTGTCTGTGGCAAGCTTACTGGATGTGTTTCAGTCAAAGTGGAAGTGACAAACTACCCGGTAGTTATTGCCGCTTACTGTTTAAATATTTCCGTGTAATACACGGTCATCCGCATGGCTCAAATAAAGGTGCTGGATAACTGCCGGGTTATCTGCCCCGCAGAATAACCACAAGTAACAGGGGTCAATACGTAACGGAATTTTGATTGCGGGGCCTGAATGCCAGTCTGTCTCTAGTCAGTCATTAACGCGGCGGCCAACGGACAACTTTGCGGTCTTTCAGTGCCGTTGCGGTAGTCATTCAACAACTGTTTTGACCGTCGGGCTAATTGCTGTCGAACTTCACGGCGCTGTCCTTTGACCCGTGGGATAACCATGTCGTCATAGGCCGTGGTCTGATGCCGCATCCAGGCAATTGTCGCGGCTTCTGCTCGCTGCTCTATCGATATCCGTTTTGTGCGTGCTACCGTACCGCTGCCCACCGGGGTGGCATGATCGGCAATCTGTCTGGCCATTACTGTTGCAAGTGCTGCGTAGGCGGGTGCGAAAGATAAATAATCGAGCACAGAGCTTTCAAAATCAGCCGCGTAGGCCACTTGTTCTTTTTCGCGGCGTTTTCGACCGGCGTCGAGCTTTTTTTGATAGGACGGATCGAGGCGTTCCTGCTCCAGGCTGGCGCGAAGTGCTGCAATTCTATCAGCCGGCGCCCAGATTCCTTTTGAAAAAAGACGCCTGCCTTTTTTTTCTTTCATGGTCCAGCTGGGTCCGTCCTTCTTGATCCGTCGGCTCAGCGCCGCATCGCCGGGTTCAAGCAGTGACCAGCCGTCGGGGATTTTTATCGTATTACCTTTGGCATTGACAACGTGGCCCGGCTTTGAAGAGGGGCTAACCTCCAGCGTCTCATTACTCATCGATCCCATCACTATATTTTTGTTAAACACAACCAACGCAAGGCGCGGTTTTTTGCCGAATCATCCAGCACAAGTCAAAAGTATAAAGCGAGAGTTGGCAACGATGTACAAGAAATGATTTTCCGTGGCGTAATGTGGTCATTACACTCAGTCGCACCACTCTGAGTGGGCTTTTCTGGCGGCTATGCCGCTCTTTGAAGTGACAGGGGGACTTACCGGGCAGGATGTTGATATGATGGCTTTTCCTCTTGCTATATTCTGATCACATCATGGTTTTCGGGCTCTTTAACAAGCAACCTGTCATTGATTCTTTCTCATCCGAATGGATTTTCAGTGCCTATGGCTGGGCGCAGCAGAATTTTAATGCTGACTTGTTTTACACCGATACCGTGCTGGTGTGCCCCACTAACGAGTTTTTTCCCGATAAGGTGAACAGCGTTCATGGCATGGCGGAGTCTATTTTTGAGCGCGTCAAGGTTTATGCAGGTATCAGTCACTGGCCAACACTGGTGCAGGATCAGAGTGTGTGTCAGTTAACCGGGTCTCAGCGGGTTCTGATTCAAGGGGCATTGCGAGGACCTGCGGGGATTGCAGACCAATCCGTTGATGACAGTCAACGATTGGTCATCCCCTATAACCCGCAGCAGATCAATAATCCCGAGGGGATGATTGCCACTTATGCTCATATTCTGTCACATCACATGGGGCAGATGGCGAAAACCCCGCCCCCGGGGGGTATTGATTACTGGCCTCAGGCGACCGAACTGCTAGCGGTATTTTTTGGGTTCGGGCTGATGTTTGCCAATAGTGCATACAATTTCCGCGGTGGTTGCGGCAGCTGTTACAACCCTTATGCGCAGCGTGATGCCTACCTCTCGGAAACGGAAGCCACCTATGCATTGGCGTTGTTCAGTGTGCTGAAAGGTATCCCGAATTCTGACGTAACGCCCCATTTAAAAAGTCACTTGCGTGGTATCTACCGTAAATCTGTCAAGGAGATTTCAACTAAAGTGGAAGAGGTTGATCGCCTTAAGCAGATGCCGCTTAAATTGCAATCGTAAGTGCAACTATATATAAAGGCCTTAAATTGGCGGTGTAGTATTTGATTTCGGCCTAGATATCTGCGTGTTGCCGGGCAATCATGATGAACAGCTATAATGCGACAATCCGCCGATCTCGAAGAACTCAGAGGGTTTAAGCCTATAGTATTTTTCTTCCATTTCCTTTGACTGCTCGGCGTATGGCTGCGTCATGACTTCCTGCAGTTCCCGGACCAGAGAGTAATTGCCCCCGGCCGCTTGCTGATACGCAGGTACAATCAACCACCCTCGCAAACTGTATTTCGGGTTGACGAGTTTCATCTGCCTGGAGATCTCCTCGCGGGAGCGGGGCGCCGTAGCAGCCACGTCTGCCGTGGTGTCACTGCCGATGAGCGAGTTCCATTTTTCCAGCCACTCAGACCACCGCGCCTCGATACCTTCGGGGTCTGTTTCATAGGTCGAGTACCTCGAAGCCCTGTTTTGTCCGGGTCCTTTATAGAAGCTTTTTTTGAGCGGGCCGATGTCGGCAGGTACCGTCGAGAGTTCGCGGAAGAAGAGCGTGTAATCGACAGGCGTTTGCACCATCAGCGTTGCCAGTTCACTGAACAGTGCCGGGTGAAAAGCATCAAGCCCGAGTTTGGTGGCCCACATTTTTTCCATTTTTGCTTGCATTACTGACGAAAAGCCCCGTCCAATCTCTTCAAGTTGCTGCAGATGGTCCTGATTCGATGTCAGCAGCATCCCTATTGCGGTTAAAAACATGTGGAAGTTGCGTTCCGCAGCCAATGGCTGGTATAGAAATCCGAAGTGCTGCCCGCCTCTCGCCCATGGTTGGTAGTCCGGGTTGAAGTCGTCACAGAAACCGAACGGACCATAGTCGAGTGTGAAGCCACCCGCCGCGCAGTTGTCGCTATTGAAGTTGGCCTGGCAGTAGCCGACGCGGATCCAGTTCGCCACAAGCGACGTCAAACGGCAGCGGTACTCGCGTGCCAGCGCAAGGACTTTCGCAGCGGTGGTTAGTGTTTCATCAATGACGTCGCTGTACTCGCGGTCGATCAGGTGCAACACTATTTTTTCTAGCTCTTCCATGGCTTTGGGGTGTTCGTTATTGCGGGCACGGCGACCGAACAGTTCCAGCTGACCGACCCGGATGAACGACGGCGCGACCCGTGTCGAGATAGCGACCGCTTCCGATACCAGCGTATCGGGATCCATCGAGCGCGACCCTTCCGAATACCACGGTCGCTCGACCGTCTCCGTTTTAGAAACGTACAAACTCAGAGACCGCGACGTTGGCACACCCAGCGCATGCATGTGCTCCTGCGCCAGAAACTCCCGAATACTCGACCGCAGCACCGCGCGACCATCCGCCCCACGGCAGTAGGGCGTGGGACCACCACCTTTTAGCTGCATTTCCCAGCGCTGGCCGTTGATAACTGCCTCAAGCACCGAAACAGCCCGGCCATCGCCGTATCCGTTACCGGTTTGGAACGGGCACTGCTGGACGTACTCAGTGCCAAAGATGGACAGTGTGTACCCGCAGGCCCAGCCGACCTTGCGCATCGGTTCAGGCAGGTTCGAGAGGTCGCCGGAGAACAGGCTGACAAAGTCGGCTGATTGCGCCATCCCGTCAGAGAAGCCAAGCTCGTGAAAAAGGTGTCGGCTGTGCGTGACGTACTCGGGGTCTTTGATTGCGGTGGGATTGACGGGTACATAATGGCCGCTGAAGACTTGTCGCGGCCTGTGGTCGGCACCGTTTGCGGTCGCGTCAGGATCGCAGTTAAGCGTGTCGACAAGGGAGTAGTTCGCCAGTTGTGCGAGGTCGTCGAGCGTCGCTACGGTTGCAGTGGTTTCCCGGGGCAGTGGATTTTTCATAGTGTTTTCGTGTGTATGACCAAAACTGAGCCGTGTGACGGTTCAGGAAGACAATGCTTATTTCCTGTTGAGCACCTGAGGGTTACTATAGCGCTGTTGATGGGGTCTGGTGGTGTAAATGCGCTACTCCACACCGGACCCACGCTTTGGCATATTGTATGGTCGACTGATTTTAGTCAGCAGTTTTGAATTATTGTGCGGTTCCGGCAGCCGCATAACCGCCCGCCAGGTAATTGATGACACCCGGATAATCAAGCATCAATGAAACCACTATGACCGCAGAATCCACACAGATGACAAGCCTTGCAAGCGTCGGTACTTCTGGTGAACGGATCTTGTAAACGAGAAAGATCATCAAAGGCGTCCAGACAACAATATGGGGTGATCCAGAGAGCTTTACGTAGCCCATCTTCATGTACAGCAAGCTCGGTGCGAAGCCGCCAATAAACGATGCCATCAGGCAAATGACAGCAGTTATGCGCGTTGACTTCCAAATCAGTAGCACGCCCGGAAGTATGAAGGCTCCCGCAAACAGACCAGGTAGGCATAGGTTAAGCCATTCCGGGCCATACCCTGCCATTGCTTCGTTAAGTGTTGTGGTTGTCTATTGGGAAACTGGTACGTTGTGTCAATCTGATCGATGACCCGGCAGGCTTCCCATGCCGCATACTACAATAACAGGTATTCCGTTTTTGCCGGAAATTTAATCCGGGTGTCCGGTCGGTGCATGCTTTACATGCGCAGCAGACATCTGTCGTATTTTAAGCATCGCGAAAAGTCCCTGTCCCGCTAAGTCTGCCGACCGTATCGAACGAAATAGCAACATTGAACAATGCCGGAATAATAAGCGGACAGATAGGCGGGTTAACCTGAAGAAGAGAGTTATTCCGGTAGTCACGGGTAAAGATTAGTTCCCGTATGAGGTACTATTCACTCCATGATTACAGAGCTAC